>JAGDBW010000176.1 GCA_017958845.1 Clostridia bacterium
CGTCCTGACCACCGTCGACAACCGCCGCCTGACCCCGGGCGCCGTCGTCACCGCCGACGGCGCGCGCCTCTCCCTGCGTGCCGCCGACCGCCGCGTCCGGGCGAGTCGGGTCGTGTGCCCCGACTTCGGCGCCTACCTCTTTGACGGCGTGACCGACCTCGTCGTCCGCAAGCGCAAAGGCGAGCGCCACGACTACTTTGAACTGGTCCTCCCTCACGGCAAAAAACCGAAAGACCTGTCCTTCACCTACCTGCTCCTGCCCGGCGCGGATGATGCCAAAGCAGCCGAAATTACCAAAAACCCCCCGGTCACCGTGATCAAAAACGACCCCTCCGTCATGGCCGCCCGCCACCGGGACGGCACGCGCGCCTACGCCTTTTTCGAGCCGTGCGCCTGCGACGGCGTTACCTCCGACGCCCCCCTGGCCCTGATGCTCCGCCCGACGCGAGAGGGCACGACCGTGATCGTCGGCGACCCCACCCACCGTCAGCGCACCGTCTCCTTTACCCTGCCGGGCGAGCATCGCCTGACCGTCCCCGCCGACGGCGTGACCCTGACCGTCGGGGACGGCCGTACCACCGTCACCCTCGATACCAACGCCCGCCTCGGCGTCCCCTACCGCTTCACCCTCGCCTGACGCGGCCGAAAGCGGCCGTGTTCCCGCGGCCGCTTTTCATCCTCCCGGTCTCTCACTTTCTCCCTTCGTTCGCCCCCGCGGCGCGGCGGTCGCGCTGCGTTTCTTGTTTTCTTTTGTCTCTGTCCGCCTTATCCGAAAACAAATAAGAAAAAATCTCTCGCCTTTCTTGCTTTCTTTTGCTTTTTATGCCATAATATACTTGTCTCAAAAAAACAAAAAAAGAAAGGCCACCCACATGAACATCGACTGGACCTCCATTTGGAACAGCCTGACCGAGTGGGCGCTCAACACCGGCGTCCGCATCCTCATCGCGCTGATTCTGTTTTTCGTCTCCTTCCGCGTCATCAACCTGGTCGGCCGCCGCATCGAGCGCCGCGCCACCAAACGCTTTGACAAAACGCTCACCAAAGTCCTCTGCTACGCTTTCCGCACGACGCTCAAGATCTGCGTCGTCATCGGCCTGGTCGCCTACCTCGGCATCGACACCAGCGGCCTGACCGCGCTGGTCGCCGCCCTCGGCGTGACCATCGGCCTGGCGGTCAACGGCGCGCTCTCCAACATCGCGGGCGGCGTGCTGATCGTCGTCACCCGTCCGTTCCGCATCGACGACTTTATCGAGGTCGCGGGGCAGAGCGGCACCGTCGAGGACATCCGCCTCTGCTTTACCAAGATCGTCACCATCGACAACCGCGTCGTCTATATCCCCAACGCCACGGCCGCCACCGGCGTCATCGTCAACTTCAGCGAAAAGGACAAGCGCCGCATCGACCTCGACTTTCCGATGGCGCCCGACGCCGACATCGAAAAGGCCCGGGAGATCCTGCTTTCCGTCAGCGCCCGGGACGAGCGCGTCCTGACCGACCCCGTCCCGTTTGCCCGCATCACCCGCCGGGGCGAAAACGGCCCGATCCTCACCCTGCGCGCGTGGGTCAAGTCCGGCGACTACTGGCCGACCAACTTCGACCTGCAGGAAAACATCAAGCGCGCCTTCGACGAAGCCGGTCTCCGCATCCCCTACAACCAGCTCGACGTCCATCTGCTTCAATGATAAAAGAGCGACCGCC
>JAGDBW010000177.1 GCA_017958845.1 Clostridia bacterium
CGCCGACGAGCCGTTCATGCTCTTTTCTCCCGGCATCACGTCGCATATCAACCGCGAGGTCGTCGGGGTCGTGACCGGCGTCGACAAGCCCGGCGCGCACCCCGATCTCTGCGACTCCTGGCTGCGTCTGTGCGGCTGCCGCCGCCTCTTTCACATGGACGCGCTGCACGGCGAGGGCGTGGGAGAACTACTCGACTATCTCGGCGACGGCAGCCCCGCCCGCCCGCCGGACGAAACAAAGATACGGCGATCTCCCGCCGATCCGAAAAAGACGGCAAAGAAGACCGAAAAGCGACCGAACAATGACCAAACCCCCGTCGGATACAAGCGGCGAACGGACCACAAGACGCCCGCCGTCGGTCTCCGGGACAGGAAAGGACAACCATGAAGGACGTTATGACCAAGATCATCTGCTTTGCCAACAACAAGGGCGGCAGCGGCAAAAGCACCACCGCCTCCTGCGTCGGCGTCGAGCTGGCGCGGCTGGGAAAGCGGGTGCTGCTCGTCGACTGCGACGGACAGATGAACCTGACCCTCTCCTGCTTTTCCGAGGAGGAGGTATTCTCCTTTGTCAAAGAAAAAAAGAGCGTTTTCGACGCGCTCTTTGAGGGCAGGACCGAAGAGGAGGTGACGGTCGCGACCGCCGACGAGGGACTGTACATGATCCCCGGCTCGCCGCGTCTGTGCGACGTCGAGCTGCGGCTGGCCGCTTCGCCGGACAAAGACGCGGTTCTTTCCCGTTTTTTGGCAGGTATCGCCGCCCGCGGTTTTTACCATGCTATTCTCATCGACGCGCCGCCGACGCTCGGCGCGTGGGTGCGCGGCGCGCTGCGCTCGTCACAGTTTTTGGTGATCCCGGTCGAGGCCAGCCCGTGGGGACTGTACGGCCTCGCCAACATGCTGGAGTTCTGCGCCGAGGTGGCAAAGCAGAACGAGGACCTGACCCTGCTCGGCGTCGCCGTCACCAAGGCCGACGAACGCAAAAAGTACTTCAAACAAACCATGGAGAACCTCCGCGCGCTCAAAGGCGTCCGCGTCTTTGAGACCTATATCCACGTGGACAGCCACGTGGAGTGGGCGCAGGAGAACAGCCGCCCCGTCACGGTGTGGGCGCCGCGCTGCCGCGCCGCGGAAGAATATCGAAAACTCGCAAAGGAGATTTGGAAATATGCCGGTAGGTAAGAGCAGTCTCGCGCGCGCGGCCGAAACGGTCGCCGCCAAAAACGAAGAAAAAAAGAAAAACCCCGCCCCCAAAACGGCCAAAGAGACACCGAAAGCCCCGCAAACACCGAAAAAAGCGCCCGCCGACACCACAGCGGCAAAGAAGATCGAGCGCCCGAAGAGCGACCGCGAGGCCATGCCCACCGTGGTGCTGAACGAGGAGATGGTCCCCTCGGCCGAGGTCTCCCGCCCCGCCGAGCTGCCCACGCCCGCGGCACCGCTGCCCGGCCGCGTCCCGCTCGTGCCCGACGCCGATCCCAAGGTCGGCGTGCTGGACCCTCAGCCCGACCCGCAGGTCACCCCCTTTATTCCCATCGGGGGAGAGCTGCCCACCCATCTGCTCTGAGCAGCGAGCCGCCGTCCGCCGCCGGCGGGCGCACGGACACAAGACGGCCGATCATACAAAAGACAGAAAGCCCTTTCGCCTTTGCGAAAGGGCTTTCTGTGTCGCCGGAGCGCTGTGTTTTTCCCGGCTTGCCCGACCTCTTTTTTCGTTTTCCGCACGGATCGTCAGCCGGAACACGCGGACTTTCCGCCGACCTATTCGCGGCGGTCGCCGCCGGAAAAGAGGATCAGAACGCCCGGCCTCTCGTCGCCTCGTAGAGGGCGATGCTGACGGCGACCGGCAGGTTGAGCGAGTCGATGTCGGTGCCGTGGCGGATGACGACCGGCGTACCCGTGTCGAGAAAAGAGGGGGGCAGACCCGTCGCCTCGTTGCCGAAGATCAGGGCGTGCGGGTGCTCAAACACCGTCTGGTCCAGCGACTGCCTGGCCCGGAGCATCAGGGGATAGAACGCGCGCGGCCAGTCGGCGCGATATTCGTCAAAGCTGTCAAAGTACATCGCCCGCACGCCGAATACCGCCCCCATCGAGGCGCGCACGGTCTTGGGGTCAAAGAGGTCCGCCGCGGGGCGGATGATGGCGAGATCCCGGTAGCCGAAGCCGAGACAGGAGCGCAGGATCGTCCCGAGGTTGCCCGCGTTGGAGGGGCAGACCAGCACCACGTGGTCGCCGTCGGCCGACAGCGGCTCGCAGAATTTTGCAAACCGCGCGGCGAGGTAGCAGTTCTCTTTGTCGGAGAGCACGGCGAGGGGCTTGGGCGAGACCACCAGCGGCAGACGCAGACCGGCGCAGAGCGCGCGCACGCGCTCGCCCGTCTCGCCCGCGTCCATCGACGGGTGCATATACACCTCGCGCGCCAGCTCCGGCCGCGTCTCGAGCAGCTGAAAGGTCAGAGATGCTCCGAGGGTGTAGGATACGTCGTCTTCTTTTTTGTACCGTTTCATATTCTCCGCGGCATTCTGCCGCCTCCGCGTCCTCAGGCGAGGACGATCATCAAACGGGCAAACCGCACAGTGTCAAAAAGAGCGGCTCCGCCCGTCCCGAAAAACCGAAAGAAAAAAGCTCGGGCGCCCTTTGCAAAAAGAAAACTTACAGGCGCTTTTTATAAAAAGCAAACGCCGACGGGATCGCAAAGACCCGCTCGATCTCCTCCCGCGAGGCGGTCGCGCCTTCGCGTCCGTCGAGGGAGGGCAGGGTGACGCGATAGCCGGTCATCTCCCACGTCAGGTGGGTAAAGACGTGCTTTGACTCCCCCAGCGGCTCGACCGACAGCGCGTCGGGGAACCGCGCGCGCACCTCGTCCGCGGTCATGTGCCCCTCGAGGTTCGGGAACTCCCACAGATCCGCGAGCAGACCCGTCGCCGGGCGGCGGCGGAGCAGAAACTCTTTTCCGTCGGTCAGGAGCAGCACGGTCTTTTTTTCTGTCCGGCGCCTCTGCGTCTTGTAGCGCACGGGCAGGATGCCCGTCAGGCCCGCCGCGCGGGCGCGGCAGAGAGGGGCGAGGGGGCACGCCTCGCACCGCGGACGGTCGGGCGACGGCAGACACACCAGCGCGCCCAGCTCGATCAGCCCCTGTCCGAAGGCCGAGGCGTCGTCGGGCGGGATCACCCCCCGCAGCCACGCCTCAACGTCGCGCTTGTAGGCAGGGTCGAGCACGTTGCGGTCGCAGGCGACGAGGCGCGAGACCACCCGCATCACGTTGCCGTCCACGGCCGGCTCCGGCAGCCCAAAGGCAAACGCCGCGATGGCCCCGGCGGTGTACGGACCGACGCCGGGCAGCGACAAGAGCTCCTCCCGCGCGCGCGGGATCTCCCCGCCATAGCGCCGGACGATCTGTCCGGCCGCCGCTTTGAGCGACCGCGCGCGGCTGTAGTAGCCCAGCCCCTCCCAC
>JAGDBW010000178.1 GCA_017958845.1 Clostridia bacterium
AACAGGTGACCGTCACCGTCGCCAACTACAACTTCCGCTCCATCCGGGCCGTCTGCTCCGTCGTCGTCTACAACGCGGCGGGCGAACGCCAGACCACCAGCGTAAAGACCTTTGACATCCCCGGCTACGTCCCCTACGCCACCTACAGCGGAAACGCCTCGATGTGGCAGACCTTCCGCTACGGCGACCAGCCGCTCAACGTCCCCTGCACGGTGGACCTCTCCGACGTCGAGATCCCCGAAGGCGGCTATATCGTGACGCAGGTATTCTCCAACGACGGAGGCAACTATCTGACCGATCTGCGGCGTGACGTGCTGCTGAGCGGCACCACCCTCCCCGCCGGCATCCAGACGGTCATCCCCGCCGGCTATCAGCTCATCGACTCAGACGCCAACTCGCCCAGCAGCCGCTTTATCGCCGCGGTCGCGGCCTGCGCCGACAAACAGAGCGACGAGCTCCGTCTGGCCATCGTCGACGCCTACCGGCTCTACAATCAGGCCGATTATTCCGTGGCCGGCGTCTCCGCCGCCAGAGAACAGCTCGCCGCCTACCTCGCCGCCTACAACGACGCGGTCGGGCAGGACAACGCCCGGATGCAGGACGGCCTCGCCGTTCTCCACGCGGCCACCCCGCAGCTCTTGCCCCTCTGGTCCGCCGTGCTGGTCGCGCTCTGGGCGCTGATCAGACGCCTGATTGTCCGTATGTAAAGAAAGGAGGCGCCAAAAAAGATGAAAAAAGCACTTGTCATCGTTCTTCTGCTCACGATCTGCCTCTCCGTCGCCTCTTGCAGGACCAACAAGGCCGTCAAGCTGCCGCCCCCCCAGGCGCAGCCCCTCGGCGGAGACACGACCCAGCCCTACGTCGTCGAAAATGAAAACTACGACTTCGCCTACGTGACCGGCGTATTCAAAAACGCCGCGCCCGTCGAGGCCTCCGCCGCCATCACCTACACCGACGCCGCCACCGGCACCATCCTGATCTCCCACGAGACCTACACGGTCAGCGGCGACAACATCCGTCTCATCTACGGGTACCAAAAGGCGACCCCCATCGTCGTCGAGGACGGCGAGGTCGTCTCCGAGGGCGGGATCAGCTACGAAGAGGAAACCCTCGACGGCACCCGCACCGACTGCGGCGACACCTACAACTTTGTGCTCACCCCCTACGGCTACACCCTGACCGAAGCGGCCTTCTCCTCCTACCGCATCCAGGACATCGACGGCAGCGTCATCCTCTTCGGAGACGTCCTCCCCTCGCAGATCAATGCGGTGTTCGGTCTGACGCTGACCGATCTGCCCGCTTCGGCGTCTCTGCGCGCTGAGATCACCAAAGCCGACAGCCGCATCGACACCCTGACCCTGACCCTCTCCTACGCCGAGGGCACGACGGTCATCACCGTCAACTACGCCTACACCGCCGAGCCCTTCACCCCTCCGGCCTCCTGACCGGACGCACCCGACTCCCACAGCGCCGACATACCGTCGGCGCTTTTTGTATCCCAAACACCGATCTCTCCCCCTCGCCCGCCTCTCACCCCCGCCGCGCGTCCCGCGCTCCTCTGTTTCCCCGCCGGGCGTTTCCGTCGCCTCCGCGCCTCCTTCGCTCGCGCGCGCCCCCAAAAAAAACAAAAAACCCGCCGCCCGTCATCCTCCGTGGAGGGGCGGCGGCTCCGTCGGGCGATCGTCGACAGACCGGACGATCCGCCGACAGGCAAAAAAACGTCGGGAGAACGTCAGACGGCCCCCTCGCGTACAAAGACGTACGTCCCGGACCCCACCGTCTCCCTGACCGACCCAAAGCGCACGGTACAGCGGGTGTTGGCGGGCACGGTCACCGTCAGCCGGCCGCCTTCGCGCTCGGACACGATCCGCCCGTGCGGGGACTCACAGACCGCCCGCAAACGCTCCGGCGCGCCTTCGGTGCAGGGCGCGATCTCAAAGGTCGCAAAGCCGGCCTCCAGCGGTCGGATCCCCGCGAGATGCGAGTAGAACAGATAGGCAAATCCGCCGTGCATCGGGTGGTCAAACGAACCGACCTTGCCCGGCCTCTGCAGATGATCGTTTTCTTCCAGACGCTCCCAGACCGAGGTCGCGCCGGCGTCCATCATGGTACCAAAGTCAAAGCTGCCGCGCCCAAACAGGATTCGTTTCGCGTCGTCACCCAGCCCCCTCTCCCAGAGCATCGGCAAGAGATACTTGTTGCCCCAGATGCCGGTGGTCATCACGTACCCCTCCCGCACGATCAGCTCGTGCGTCGCGTGCACCAGCGCCTCCCGCTCGCCGTCGGGGCAGACGCCGAGCGTCCAGGCCGCGCCGTTGGCCGCACAGGAACCGTAGGAGTGTTTGTCCGCGTCAAAATAGTGACGATTAAACGCCGCCCGGATCTCCCCGGCGAGCTTTTCATAGGGCGCCGGATCCTCTCCGATGACGCGGCAGATCTCGGCCAGCAGCGCCGCCGATTCAAAAAACGCCAGCGTCGAGGACTGCTCGACCGGGATGCGCCGCGGGTCGTTGTTGCCCACGGGCGGGAGCCAGTCGCCCAGCCCCTCGCGGACGATATGATCCTCGCTGCGCCTCTCTTCGTGGCGGATCCATTCGCACATATCGGGATAGTACTGGCGCAGGGGCCTCTCGTCCCCGCACAGCATATACAGCTTGTAGGGGATGACGATCTGCGCGCACCCCCACAGAGGCGTCGCCTCCTCGCAGAAGCGCCTGCCCGGCGCGATCATCGGCCAGTCGCCGAACACCTGCCGCGACGTGCGGATATCCTCGAGATACTTTTCGTACGACGCCGCCATCTCAAAGTTAAAGATGGCCGTATCGGACACGATCTGCGCGTCCCCGAGCCAGCCGCACTTTTCTCTCGCGGGGCAGTCTTCGGGGATACCGTGATAGTTGGAGCGGATGGTGCGCAAAAGGAGGGCTTGGAGCCGCGTCATATCCTCGTCGGATGTCTCAAAGGTCCCCCGCGTCTCAAAGTCGGTCGAGATCGCCACCCCCTCCAGCATATCCGTCGACGCCTCGCGGCCGTACAGCCCGGTCAGCTCCACATAGCGAAAGCCGTGCCAGCAAAACTCCGGCGTCCATTCCTCGCCGTCCCCGCCGGACGCGATATAGATGTGCTGCTGCAGACAATAGGTGTGATAGACGCCGATCGAGCGGTGGTCGAGCTGTCCGTGCTCGTCGATCGTCTCCGCGCAGCGCAGCACGTAGGTCGCCCCCTCGGCGCTCTTCGGCGGCCGCAGGGTCAGAGTCCCGGCGAAGTTCTCGCCCATATCAAAGACCCACACCCCGCCGTACGGGCCGTTGATCTCCCACACGTCCACGGGTTTGATGCGCCGGATCACGCGGCAGGGCGGCATGAGAGCGGCTTTCAGCACGCCCTTCGGCGTCGTATCCGGCACGGCCGGCGACAGCGCCTCGCTCTGATAGCCAAAGGTGCACCACGCGGGGTCGTCGAGCCGCGCGTCGCGCACCTCGCCCGCGTAGACGTTGGAGAGCAGGGTAGGGGAGGGCATGGTCTGCCAGGTCCCGTCGGTGAGGATCCGCTCGGTCGAGCCATCCTCATATTCGATCTCGATCTGCACCCAGCAGCAGACGTCGCCGAACTTCATGCCCTTGTTTTTCCACACGCGGCTCTGGGCGTAAAACCCCTCGCCGACGTGCATGCCGACGCAGTTCTCCCGGCCGATCAGGCCCGAGAGATCATAGGCGCGGCAGAGCACGACCTTGTCATAGTTGGTGAGCGGCGCGTCATAGTAGATCTCGTCCACCCGACGGCCGTTGAGATAGAGCGTGCCGTACCCCAGCCCCGCCGCATAGGCGACGGCGCGGCGCACGGGCTTCCCGCACACAAACTCCCGTCTGACGTACACGCACGCCCCCTCGATATGCCGCCGCGGCTTGACAAAAGAAGCCGTCAGCTCGTGCGAGGTACAAAAGGCGTCCTCCGCCCTGCACACCCCGTCGGTGGTATACGACGTGATCGTCCAGACGTAGCGCTTGCCCGCCTCGAGCTCGACCGGCGGCACGACGTCCACGGTCTTGTCGCCCGCCTCTTCTCCCTCCCACACGAGAGGGCCGTCCGCTTCGGAGAGGGAGAGTCGATAGGCGGTCTGCCGCACGTCCCGCGCGTCGGAGGCGATCTTCCAGCCAAAGCGCAACTCCCGCGTCCCGACGGCGAGGGGGCTCCTCACCCGCTCGACGGTCAGATCATACAGATGTGTCATAGTCGTTCCTTTCCCGCGCGCCCGGCGCGACCGCGCGGCGAAATGCTTTTTTGGCTACACAAAACGCCCGTGGAAACGTCCGCGGGCGTTTGTCGGTTCAGTCCTGGTCCTCTTCCTTGCGGCGGCGGTCGCCGTGGATACGATAAAAGTTGCCCTTGTCGCGATACATCGCGTGGTCCGCGCGGCGAAACACGTCTTTAAAGTCGGTGTCCTCGCCGGGGCGGAACACGGCGCCGCCCTTCGAAAAGGTGAGCGCCATCTTCACGGCATAGCGCTTTTCATACTGATTAAAGGCCTCCACCTCTTTGTCCAGGCGGGCGAAGCGTTCGGCCATCTCCTCTTCCGAGATCGGATCCAGCACGGCGATAAACTCATCCCCGCCGATCCGGTAGATCCGCTCGCGCTCAAAGATGCGGCAGATGAGCCGGGCCGCGTCGGAGATCAGATGGTCGCCGCACTCGTGACCGTAGTTGTCGTTGGCGACCTTGAGCCCGTTGATATCAAAGACGGCGACGGCAAAGTCCGCGTCGCCCGAGGCGATCCGCTGGTTCATCTCCCTGATACGGTCGAGATATGCGCGTTTGTTGCCCGTGCCGGTCATCGAGTCGGTCATGGCCTGCTTGTTGACGTAGGCGACGTATTCCCGCAGGGTGTGCTGCATGGCCACGATCTTGGTCCGCAGAGTGACGATGGCGTCCGCCGTTTTTTCGTCGACGGTATTTGCGGGATCGACCGGCGCCTCGTCGAACGACGCGCCCAGAGCGCCCGCCCCCTCGTCGCTGGTCTTGGAGTGGGCGGCGATCTCCTGCGCCAGCTTATCCACGTCTCCGGAGAGCACGGACACCTCCGCGTTGATCGTCCCGAGGCGGCGGTTGAGCTGTCGGGTCAGGAGCAGCATGATCGCCAGACCGATCAGCACCGTCAGCGTGCCGGTGACCGCCACGACCGCGGAGTGGACGCGCATCTGCCGGTCATAACTGTCCGCGACAAAGTCCACGCCCACGATGCCCACGACCGCGCCCGAAGAATCCTTGACCGGGCTCCAGGCAGAATAAAAGCAGCCCCAGTCGTCCTCATAGGCCGTGTCGTCCACCTCGCCCCGACCGGACCACGCCACGTCCTGCGCGGGCGTGTAGACCACCTCCTGACCAAAGTCGGCAGGACTGACCGGGTCGGGATCAACGGTAAAGACGTAGTGATCGCCTTCGCGTTTGATCAGATAGATATATTTGATATCCTCGTCTTTTTGAGAGTTCTTGATAGTCAGCAGGGTCTCGCAGATCCGGCGATACTTCTCTCCGCCGACGTCCGCTTCCGTCAGCGTCGCCAGCTCCTCTTCGTCCACCAGCGCGGCGGCCGTGTCGGCCACGGACAGCATATGCTTGCGGATCATGGACTTCATGGCCATACCGGATTGCCGCATCAGCACCACGCCGGCCGCGACGCTGAGCGCGAGCAGCAGAGCGCAGACGATGATGACGTATCGTGTGGTCAGACCGATTTTTCGCTTCATACCCGTTCCTTTGCGGCGGAGGATCGCGCGCACCCGCGCCCGCCTCCGCGCCCGTATAGAAATATACTGTTTACAATATAGCACAAACCGCCCCGGTATGCAACAAAAAAACCAACAAAAAAAGACAACGCCCGCCCCTGCGCGCCGCGCCATCATCCGCCGACGCCGCTCTCCGTCGCCCGGCCGCCGCCTCCGTCCGTCCTCCGCCTCCCCCTCCATACTGCGAAAATTTGACACGGGTCCCCCGTCAGAGCGGCGCCTCGCCCTCTCCGTCGTCGCTCTGCCGCCGCCTTCTCCTCTCCCGGCGGAGCGCCGCCCTCACCCAAAAGAAAAAAGACCTCTTTTGCCTGAGATGGCAAAAAGAGGTCGCCCGGAGATCCCCGACGAGTGTCCGGCCGCCGGACGCGCGGCCGGCGATCCGCCCGTTCCTCTCAGATGCCCAGCTCGTCCATCGCTTCGCCCAGCGCGCGCGCCATGGACACAAAGCCGAGGTCGGTCGGATGCACGTTGTCCACCGACCCGTCCGCCCCGCACAGCCGCGTCAGCGCCCGGTTGTCGACGTAGCGCACGCGCTTGTCCCCCGCGCGGACGGCCCGCTCATACGTTTCCTCGATCACCGCCCGCCGCGCCCGGTCCTCCTCACTCAGGCAAAAGCGCGGGCGGTTCATCAGGATGATCGGCAGCTCCGGCTGCGCCCTCCGCACGGCGTCGTACGCCCGCCCGTGGGTGCGCGCCAGGTACGCCGGGTCCGGCGCGTTGTAGTCATAATCCAGCACAAAGGCCCGCATCCGCAGCCCCTTGATATAGTCGATCATCTCGTCCTCGGCTTTCGCGCTGCCCGAAAAGCCCAGGTTGATATAGTCCAGCCCCCGCTCTCTCGCGAGGATGCTCTGATAGGCCATGCCCGGCCGCGACGCGCAGGCCCCCTGGGTGATGGACGAGCCATAGTACACCACCGGCAGATCATGGCGATAGGGCGCCGCGGCCTCGACCGCCGCGCCTTCGTCCAGCCCGATCCACAGGCCGCACACGTCCGCGTAGAGAGGAAAGTGGAGGGTGATCTCCGCCGGCCCGGCCCCGGGCAGCTCGAGCAGGCTCTCATAGCCGTCCGTCAGATCATAAGGAGGCAAAAACGGACCCGCAAACACCCCGTCCCGATACGCGTCAAACCCCGCCGAGCCCGACAGAGAAAAGTGCGCAAACCGCGCGACGTTCTCCATCTCGGCGTGGATGGCGATCCGCCGGCTGTCGGTCACAAAGCGCACCCGGCCCCCCGCCGTGTTGGCGTGCAGGGCCAGCACCGCCGGGCTGACCGTCCGGGCGACTGCCTCCGGCATACGGCGAAACTTTCCGCCCTCTTTCATCAGCCCGCAGATCGCAAACGGAGCAGACTCGGCACACCAAAAGCGCAGCCCCTCCGCTTTCAGCCTCGCGTTGATCTCATAGCGCGGCGCTCTCTCTTCCATCTCGCACCCTCCCAAAAAAACAAGACGCTTTTTCTCCATTATACTCACCCGCCCGCGGTTTTTCAACCCGCCCGCCAAAAAACGCCGCCCATCCCACGCGCCGACCTCTTGCCGCGCGCCGCCCCGCGATTTTTACCAAAAAAGCAAAAAAAGCCCAAAAACCCCCCGCCCGATCTCCCCGTCCGCC
>JAGDBW010000179.1 GCA_017958845.1 Clostridia bacterium
ATTATAACTTTATTGCCGCCGAAAATCAAGTATACGCGCGGCGCGATTTTGCCGGTTTTGTCCGCCGGTTTTGTCCGCGCGTACACGTTCCGCGCCCGCCCCGCGCCCGCCTCGCCCGATCCAAAGCACCCAAAGACCCCCAGAAAACAGCCCCGCACGTATGATTTTTCCGCGGCCGGGCATACTTGGAATATCCGCCCGCCGTCCCGCCTCTCTTCTTCATTCTTCCGTTTTTTTGCCGCGCCGCGCTTTCCCCGCGCCCACAAACCGCTAAAAACAAAAAAACAAGGACGTACCGGACAGAAAAAACCACAGGAGAAAAAAGCGCCCGCCCCTCCGCGGCATACCCGCGCGGACGCTCCGCCGCCCGCCGGAAGCCCGCCGAAAGGGAAAGCCCCGCCCGCCGGACAAAAAACCCGCCCCACCGCCCACACGGCGACAAAACCCGCCCCGCCCCCACCGAAAAGAAAAAAAGAAAAAAGGAGACGCGCCATGTATCTGCATTTCTTTCGCGGCGGCCATCTGCCGCAGGACCGCCCCGGCGTCGAGCCGACCGTCGGAGGCCTCGACCTCCCGCCCGCGCCGGGCGCGGTGAGCGAGACCCTGCCGCCGCACGGGCGACTCGTCGAGCGCGACGACCCGCCCGCTCACCAAAAAGAGCCGCAAAAACCGACCGAAAAGCCAAAACCCCCCGCCAAAAAGCCCGAAATCCCCACCGTCACCTCCGGACCCGACCGTCCCGAGACGGGCGGCGCTCATACCCCGGGGCGCAATTTCGACCACTTCTTTTTTTGAGTCGTTGACCCCGCCGGGCCGAAAAAACGGCCCGAAAAACGCCGGACAAAAACGCGCCCCGCGCTTGACTTTCGCGCCGCCGTGTGCTATGATGAGAGCGTCGTACAGAGTAGACGATCGGGCGTATAGTGCCGTCGGAACGGGGAGTTGTCCGGCGGACGAAGAGCGCCGCTCGCGGTCCGGTCGTCGCATCCCGCTGTCGGGGCGCGCTTTTCGCGTCGCCTTTGCCCGGAGAGGCACACGTCCTCTTTCCGCAGGATGAATCTGTCGGAAGGAGGTTTTTTTATGCGCACACAGGATGATCCCCACACCCCCGATCCCGTCGGACAGACCGACTCGCACCTGACCGAAAAAGCCGCGCCGCCCCCCGCCGGGGCAGAGCCAGCCGCCGCGCCGCCCCCCGATATCGTCAAAGGCGACCCGCCCGCTCCGAAGAGGCGCCGCCGCTTTTGGCCCTCCGAATACCGCCCGACGCGGGTGCTGGCCGCTTCGGCCCTCCTGGCCGCCGTCGGCTCGGCGCTCAACTGGGTGTTCCACGCCGTCTTTTTCGGTCTGTCTTTTCGTCCGGATCTGTCGGCCCTGCCGGTCCTCCTCGCCGCCTACCTGTTCGGCCCGGTGTGGAGCGCGCTGGTCTACGCCGTCACCGACCTCGCCGGATGCCTGTCGACCGGCGACAGTATCAACCTGCTGATCCTGCTCTGCAAGGTGGCCGCCGGCGCGATCTTCGGCCTGTGTCTCTTCCGTCGAAAAGTCGGCTGGAAGTCGGCTATCCCCCTCTTTTTGGTGGGGGTTTTGATCGATTTCGGAGCCATGGCCCTCTGTCTGCACGTTTCTTTTGGCATGCCGTGGGCGCAGCTGCTGGTCACCCGCCCCGTCACCGCCACCCTCAACTTTGCCATCCGGTGCCTGGCCCTGACGGTCTTTCCGCCCCTGCTCACCCGCACCGACCGGATGCTGACCCGCTGACGCCGGACCGCCTCCGCTAAAAACCCAAAAGGCGCCCCGGCGAGACAACCGACGCCCCGCGCCCGCCCCCACACCCCAACGAAAAAAAGAAGAAAAGCCCCAACAGGCCTTTCTCCGGGAGGTCTCCCGTGAAAGATTTTGAAAAATACGCCCACTCCTTTCAGGTATTCCCCCGGCTGGGGCTCGAGCGCATCACCCATCTGCTCGCCTGCCTGGGCGACCCGCAAAAGGACTGCGGCCGCGTCCTGCATATCGCCGGTACCAACGGAAAGGGCTCCGTCGCCGTGGCGCTCGCCTCGGTCCTGACCGCCGCCGGCTTCCGGGTCGGCCTCTACACGTCGCCCAACCTCGTTCGGGTCAACGAGCGCGTCGTCCTCGACGGCGCGCCCATCTCCGACGCGGACCTCTCCCGCCTGATCTCGGAGGTCGAAAAGGCCGCCCGTGAGACCGAGGCGGCGCTGGGCGAGATGCCCACGCCCTTTGAGATATGGACGGCGACGGCCTTTTTGTACTTTTGCCGGCAGCGCTGTGACTACGTCGTTCTGGAGGTCGGTCTGGGCGGCGCCTTCGACGCCACCAACGTCGTCGGGACCTGCGAGATGGCGCTGCTCGCCCACATCGACCTCGACCACACCGCCCAGCTCGGCTCGACCGTCGCCGCCGTCGCCCGCGCCAAGTGCGGGATCATCAAGGACGGCTGCCGCGTCTTCTCCGTCCCCCAGTACCCCGACGCCGAGGCCGTCATCCGCGAGACCTGCCGCGAAAAGCGCGCCTCGCTGACCTTTTGCCACCCGCCCGCACCCGGCCGCCGGGAGGGATTCTTTGAGGTGGCGGACATGCCGCTCGTCGGCCTCTGCCGACTGCCGTTTGCCGGCATCCACCAGCTCGC
>JAGDBW010000180.1 GCA_017958845.1 Clostridia bacterium
GCCACGTCCCGCTCAAAGTCGCCCGTGAGCGCCGCCGTCTCCGCCGTCTCGTCCTGTGTGGCTCTGTCCGTCGGCGCGCCGACGCGCGCGTACCCCTCTGCCGCGCCTCCCGTCCGCTCCGCCCCGCTCTCCCGCCGATCCGCGCCGTCCCGCCGCTCGCCCATCGTCTGTTTTTTTCCTTTCTTCTTTGTTCTTTTCTTTTGTCATTGTTGACCGCCCGCGCCCTTTCTATTCTCCCGGCCTCCTCACGCCGCCGCAGAAAAAACCGGCGCCCGCAGCCGCGCCTCCCGTCCGCGCGTCCGCGTGTCTCGCGCGACCCGCTCGTTTGCTCCGGTCGCTTTTGTCGGTGTTGTCGCCTTTTCGGGCGGGGGTTTTTGCTTTTTTAACCCGATTTGGTGCGGCGGGCGGCCGCTCGTTGTGTCGGCATTGCTTTTTGCGCGCGCGTGTGTTACAATAGAGCGGAAAAAAAGGAAACAGGAGGCCCGCCATGTCCGCCGACGCCGCCCGCCGCGCCCTTTCGCCCGTCCCCGCGCTGTGGCTGGGGCCGATGGCGGGTTTTTCCGATCGGGCGCTCCGCGTACTCTGCCGCCGCTTTGGGGCGGACGCGACCGTCACCGAGATGATATCGGCCAAGGCGGTCTGCTACGCCGACCGCAAGACGGCGGCCCTCGCGCGCATCCGGCCCGACGAGACGCCGTGCGCGCTGCAGCTGTTTTCGGCCGAGCCGGACGTTCTGGCCGAGGCGATCCGCCGTCTGGACGCGGGCTTTGCCGACGGATGCGCGCCCCTCTCCTACGATCTCAACGTGGGCTGCCCCATGCGAAAAGTGACCGCCAACGGCGAAGGCGGGGCGCTGATGCGCTCCCCGCGCCTCATCGAGCGGCTGGTGGCGGCGGCCGTCTCCGCCACGTCCCGTCCCGTCAGCGTCAAGATGCGCGCCGGCTGGGACGACGCGTCGAAAAACGCGCCCGACTGCGCCCGCGCCGCCGAGGCCGGCGGGGCGTCGCTCATCACCGTCCACGGCCGCACCGTGCGCCAGCTCTACGGGGGTGAGGTCGACCGCGCGATCATCGGAGCGGTCAAGGCCGCCGTCTCCCTCCCCGTCATCGGAAACGGGGATATCCGCTCGGCCGCCGACGCGCGCGCCATGCTGGACGAGACCGGCTGCGACGGCGTCATGGTCGCCCGCGCGGCCATCGGCCGCCCCTACCTCTTCGGCGAGCTGCGGGACCTCGTCGACGGCACGCGCCTCTACGTGCCGCCCACGCCCGCGCAGATCGTCGCGTGCGCCCTGACCCAGCTCTCGCTGGCCGCAGAAGAAAAAGGCGAGCGCCGGGCCGTCCCCGAAGTGCGCAAACAGATCGCCGCCTACGTCTCCGGCTTTCGGGGCGCGGCCGACGTGCGCCGCCGCGTCAACGCCGCCGTCACCTGCGACGAAGTACGGGCGCTGCTCGACGACTTTCTCGCGGGCCTGTCCTGACCGGACGCCGCCCTTGCCGCGGACCCGGCCGGATCGACCGCAGATCCTGTCGCGCACGTTCGGATCGACCGTCAAAGACGGGCGGTCCCCTGCCCTTCTCCGCCTGTTTTCTTCAAAACCCCCCTGTTTTTCTCGATTTTTCCGACTTTTTCTCCCCCCTCGGCGCGGGCGCGTCGGACCCGGGCGGCCGCTTTCGCTCTGTTCCGTGGGCCGTTTTTCGGCTGTTCTTTGCTGTTCTTCTTTCGCTGTTTTCTTTTTCTTTTGTCTGTTTGTATCCGTCTGTTTATTTATATCCGCCAAGGAGATTTTTGTCCGTATGGAGCATTTTGACGCTTTGATCATCGGCGCCGGCGTGGTCGGCGCGATGGTCGCGCGCGAGCTGACGCGGCAGGGGCTGTCCTGCGCGCTGCTCGAACGTACCGACGACGTCGCCACCGGCGCGAGCCGCGCCAACAGCGGCATCGTCCACGCGGGTTTCGACGCCGAGCCCGGCTCGCTCAAAGCCGCGCTCAACGTCCGCGGCTCGGAGATGATGGAGGCCTTGTGCCGTGAGATGAACGTCGCCTACCGTCGCTGCGGCTCGATCGTCGTCGGCTTTGACGAGACCGACCGCGCGACGCTCGCCGCGCTGCACGAGCGCGGCCGCCGCAACGGCGTGCGCGATCTCGCCCTGCTGTCGGGCGACGAGGCGCGGCAAAAAGAGCCGTCCCTCTCGGACGACGTGATCTGCGCTCTGTGGGCGCCGACCGGCGCCGTCGTCTGCCCCTATGAGCTGACCGTCGCGGCCTGCGGCGTCGCCATGAAAGGAGGCTGCGCGCTCTTTTGCAACACGGCCGTCGTCTCCCTCTCCTACAACGGAAACGGCTGGGAGGCCCTCTCGGACGACGGCCGCGTCTTTGGCGGCCGCTATGTGATCAACTGCGCCGGCACCCACGCCGACGAGGTGGCGCGGATGGCGGGCGACGCCCGCTTTTCCGTCCGCGCGCGGCGCGGCGCATACTATCTGCTCGAC
>JAGDBW010000017.1 GCA_017958845.1 Clostridia bacterium
CGAAGAGATGGAGAGACTGGCCGACAAGCGGCCGTCGCTCGACGTGATCCGGCGTTCGCGGCCGGACGCGTGGCGGGAGATGCTGCTCGCTTCGGGCGGCAACGCGGGAAAGCTGGCGGAGCTGGCCGACGGGAGCAAGGCCGACGGCTCAGCCCACATGCGCGAGTGTGTGCGCACGATCCTCGTCACCGCTGCGCAGAAGCGCGGATACGCCTCCCTCTCGGAGCAGGTGCAGCGCATGGGGACAAAACGGCAACAGGCGGCGGATCACCTGTCGCTGCTCTACGACGGGCTGCGCGATCTGGCGCTCATCAGCCGCGACGAGGAGATCGAAATGATCTTTTGGCTCGATCGGGAGGAAGCGCGGGCGGTGTCGCATCGTCTGGGAGAGGCCCGGATCGCCGCGATGTGCCGGGCGGTGGCGGACGCGCGCGAGGCGCTCTCAAAAAACGCGAACGTCCCGCTGGTCCTCTCGACCCTGACGCTGAAGTTTTCGTAACCGGCAGACAGAACTCTCTTTTTGTTTTTTGCAATCCGGTCGGATCATCCGACGAAAGGACGATACATGAACTATCACCACAAAAACAGGAACCGCTCCAAGAACAAGACGAACGCCGCCATCCGTGAAACGGAGAAAGAGGTGCTCGAGACCCTGGAGACGGTCGACGCTTGTCCCTCCGACACAGACGCGGAGCCCTGCCCTGCCACCGAACCCGAAAAAACCGTGACGGTGGTGGGCGCGGTCTTCGCCCACTCGGCCAAGAGCTACTGGTTTTCGCCCGGGATCTACACGGATCTGAAAAAAGGCGACGCCGTGATCGTCTCTACCACGCGCGGCATGGAAATGGCGCGGATCGTGACGCCGCCCCACCCGATCAAGGAAAGCGACCTGATCTCTCCCCTGCGCGAGGTAATCCGCCGCGCGACGGTCGACGACATCGACCGCGCGGAGCGCAACCGCGAGCTGGAAAAAGAGGCCGCCGGGATCTTTAAGAGCAAGGTAGCGGCGCACAAGCTGGAGATGCATCTGGTCTCGGTGGAATATACCTTTGACAACGCCAAGCTGCTCTTTTATTTTACGGCGGAGAACCGCGTGGACTTTCGCGAGCTGGTCAAGGACCTGGCTTCGGTCTTTAAGACCCGGATCGAGCTGGTGCAGATCGGCATCCGCGACGAAGCCAAGATGCTCGGCGGGCTGGGGGCGTGCGGCAGACCTTTTTGCTGCTCGACGTTTCTCTCGGACTTTGCCCAGGTGTCCATCAAGATGGCCAAAGAACAGAATTTTTCGCTCAATTCCACCAAGATATCGGGGACCTGCGGCCGCCTGATGTGCTGCCTGCGCTATGAACACGAGGCCTATGAGAGCGCCCAGAAGACCACGCCGGGCAACGGCACCATCGTCAGGACGCCGGACGGCGTGGGCGTCGTGATCGAGACCAAACCGCTGGCGCAGGTGGTGCGCGTGCGGCTGGACGGAGAGAACAAGGACGCCCCCAAATACTATCCCTGCCGGGACGTGATCGTGCTCGGCAAGAACAGAGACGCCGTCAAAGCAGACGAGGCCGGGGCGGCCGAGATCCCGACGCCTCCTCCGGCGCCGGGCGCGGACAGACAGGAGCGGGACAACCGGCCGCCGAAGGCCGACGACGCGGCAAAGCCCGCAAGCGAAACGGCGCGCGAGCCGCAGAACGATCGCCCGCACGGAAACAAGCGGTCGGGCAGACGCCGCCGTCCGCCGCGTCACAAAAACAATCAGCCGAAGAGCGGCGGGTGATCCCCCTCTCCCCTGCCCCGACGGGCGCGCCCCGTCGGAAACTCGTATCTCCTATCTTTGACTTTCGGAGCGTTGTATATGAACACAGAAGGAAGCAAATCTTCGCCGGCGCTGGTCCGCTGGATCGGGCGGATGGAACGTGTGCCGGCGGTGCGGGCGATCCGCAACGGACTGGTCAACCTGATCCCGGTGCTGATCATCGGCGCGTTTGCTCTCATCCTCAAGGAATTTCCCGTATCGGGATACAAAGACTTTATCAGACAATTTGCCGGCGGGGCCCTGTATGCGCTCTTTGATTTTGTATACAGCGCGACGTTCGGGGTGCTGTCGGTGTATATGACCTATTCGATCAGCCGCTCCTATATGAAGGTAAAGGCCGATCGCGACGTGGTCCAGGGCGGCGCCGTATTTGCTTCGCTGCTTAGTTTCTTTATGCTGACGGGCGTGTATCTGCCCGGATTTGGTCTGGACAACATGGGGCCGCACGCGATGTTCATCGCCCTGCTCTCGGCTCTGGGCGCGTCCGCGGCCTACATGCGGCTCTTTAAGCTGTTGAACCGTCGGCGCCAATATCTGTTTACGATCGGCGCGGACCGCGAGTTTAACCGCATGATGTCGGTCTTTCTCCCGGTGCTTTTGACCTCCCTCGGCTTTGCGCTGATCAATCTGCTGGTGACCAGGATCTTTGGCGAAGAATCGTTTCACGCGGTGGTCATCCGGCTGCTCAACGGGATGTTTTCGGTCGGGAAGGTCGGGTTTGCCAAGGGATTCTTCTTTGTGCTGCTCTCCTCCGTACTCTGGTTTTTCGGCGTGCACGGCAGCGACGCGCTGGAAGACGTGATGCAGAATTATTTTGTCCCCGGGCTGGCGGAGAACATGGCCGCCGTCGAGGCGGGGCTGGAACCGCAGGCGATCTTGACCAAGCAGTTCTTTGACTGCTTTGTGCTCATGGGCGGATGCGGATCGGCGATCTGCCTGCTCATCGCGATCCTGGCCTTTTCGCGCAATCGCGCGCACAAGGGGGTCGGCTTTGCGGCTTCGTTTCCGATGCTTTTTAATATCAACGAGCTGATGGTCTTCGGGCTCCCGATCATCTTTAATCCCACGATGCTCATCCCCTTTTTGCTCGTTCCGCTGGTCTGCTACTCGGTCTCATATCTCGCGCTGTCGCTGGGGATCGTCCCGCTGATCACCGCGAGCGTCGAGTGGACGACGCCGATCCTCTTGGGCGGTTTTTTGGCGACGGGGTCGCCGGCCGGGGCGCTGCTGCAGCTCTTTAATGTGGCTCTGGGCGTCGCGATCTATCTGCCCTTTGTCCGTCTGCTCGACCGGGAATCGGTGCGCATGCAGAAGGAACACTACGAGGAGTTTGTCCGCTATTATCGCGAGAACGAAAACGAACTGCAGACGGCGTCGCTGATCGACCAGAACAACATCTACGGCGACTTTGCCAAGGGGCTGGCGGCGGATCTGCGGTATCGTCTCACCGATTTTTTGTCGATTTACTATCAGCCCCAGTATGACTATGCCGGCCGGTGCGTGGGCGTGGAGGCCCTCCTGCGCTGGAAGCATCCGACGCACGGGACGCTCTATCCGCCGCTGGTGATCAAACTGGCCTCCGACTGCGGGATCCTGCCCGATCTGGAAGAAGCCGTCATCGAGCGCGTCCTGCACGACCGTCAGCGTGTGATCGACCGCTTTGGCGAAGGGGTCAAGATCTCGGTCAACGTGACCGCCTCGACGGTGGTCACTCCGCGCTTTTTGCAATTTTGCCGGTCGCTCAACGAAAAGGCGCCGTTTGCGAAAACGAACACCTGTCTGGAGGTGACCGAGCAGACGGCTCTGACGCAGGGCGAGGAAACGCGCTCTCAGCTGAGAGAACTGAGAAAGATGGGCGTGCTGCTCGCCATCGACGACTTTTCGATGGGGCAGACGTCGCTGCACTATCTGACCGACAGTCTCTTTGATATCGTCAAGATCGACGGCTCGCTGGTCCGCGGGCTGGCGAACAATCCCACCTGCCGCGAGATCATCACCTCGATCGTGGAGCTGGCGGATTCGCTCTCTCTGACGGTGATCGCGGAATACGTGGAGACGGAAGAGCTGAAAGAGATCCTGCACGGCATCGGCTGCGACTGCTATCAGGGCTATCTCTTCTCCCCCGCGGTCCCGCTGGACGAACCCGCCCCGTAAAGCGAGCGACCCCGGCGCGACACGATCCGGCACAAAAAAAGAGCGCCTGCGGGCGCTCTATTTTTGTGCTTTTTGGTGACGCGGGGGGCGAGGCAGGACCGGCTCAGTCGGCGGAAGGGGCGTCGGGGGCGGGGGGTTGGTCGCTTTCGGCCTCTTTTGCCTTTGCCAGAGCGGCGTCGCGGCGGGGATAGAGGCAGAAGCGGCAGAGGAAGTACACGCCCACACCGGCGGCGACCATCAAGATCGACCAGAACTGGGAGGGGGAGATGCCCGCGATGAACGAGCCGCGGTAATCGCCGCGCAGATATTCGATGAAGAAACGGAAGACGCCGTAGGAGACGAGGTAGAGCGCGAGGTTGTGGCGGTAACGGAAGCGCAGCAAGAGGAAC
>JAGDBW010000181.1 GCA_017958845.1 Clostridia bacterium
AGACGCCGCCCATGACGCAGGAGGGGATGGTGGCGAGCAGGGTGACGAAGGGAGCGATGAAAGCGGCCACGATGGCCATGCAGGCGGTGGTCAGGATGGTGATGACCGAAGCGTTGCCGGAGATGGCGACGCAGCCGACGGACTCGCCGTAGGTGGTGTTGGGGCAGCCGCCGAAGAACGCACCGGCCATGGAGCCGACGCCGTCGCCCAGGAGGGTGTTGGACAGGCCGGGATCTTCAAGCAGATCGTGGTCGATGATGGTGGAGAGGTTCTTGTGGTCGGCGATGTGTTCGGCGAAAACGACGAACGCGACGGGGATGTAAGCGACGGCGACCGTGCCGATGAAGGCGCCGTCAATATCTTTGAAGCCCTTGATCGCTTTGATGAAAGTGAAGTCGGGGATCCACTGCATGTTTTCAAAGAGTTTGAAGTTGATGAGCTGGAGTTCGGGGGTCTCGGTGGCAAGGCCGATCACGGTGAAGATGGCGGCGAGAACGTAGCCGGCGCAGATACCGATGATGAAGGGGATCATCTTGAGCATCTTTTTGCCGTAGACGGAGCAGATGATGACGGTGAACAGGGTCACGAGACCGCACAGCAGAGCGAGGTACGGGGAGGCGACAGACACCTGGGTGGCGGTTTCCTCGATGGCCAGCGTTTCGGCGTTGACGCTATACTCAATCACCTCTTTGGTGACGCTGCCTTTGACAAGATCACCGACTGCATTGCCGGCCAGCGACAGACCGATGATGGCGACGGTCGGGCCGATGACGACGGCGGGCATGATCTTGGAGATCCATTTGGTGCCGCAGAACTTGACGACCAGGGCGATGGCCACATAGACCAGGCCGGCGAAGACCGCACCGAGGAGCAGGCCGGTGAAGCCCGCGTTCATGGAGGCGGCGCCGCCGAAAGCGGCAAACATGGAGCCGATGAAGGCGAAGGACGAGCCGAGGAAGACCGGGCTCTTGAAGCGCGTGAAGAGCAGGTAGACGATGGTGCCCACGCCGGCGCCGAAGAGCGCGGCGGACTGGGACATTCCGTTTCCGATGATGGCAGGAACGGCGATGGTAGCGGCGAGGATGGCAAGCAGCTGCTGCAGAGCGAAGACGAGGAGCTTGCCGAAGTTTTCGGGTCTGTCTTTGACCCCATAGGCGAGTTTCATACTGTTTCCTCCATTTTGATGTGACAGGCAAACAAGTCCGCACACGCCGGCAGAAAAAAAGCCTTGCCGATCAGGCAAGACTCTACACTGCTTCCATTCGGACAACGCATGTTCATCTTACCGATCTCTCTGTATCGGCTTAAAGACTCGATTTGTCATATCCGAAGAGCATTATAGCACGCGTACCCGGACTTGTCAAGAGAAACAATCCGGTTTTTGAAAGTTTTTTTGACGGTTTTCGATCCCGAAAAAACGATATTTTTGGCTAAAAACGCAAAAGGAAGTCGGCGGGCTGCTTTTTGTTTGTACCCGATGGGGGATGGGCGCATAGGATGTTTGTGACGAAGGTTTTTCGTCGGAAAAGAAAAGGAGGCGGGGCCATCCCCGCGAAGAAAATGGAAATCAGCAATATCACCGACCGTGTGGAGGATCGGACGGAGGGCTACGTCGGCTCGGTCCCTCACGCAGGCGCGCCGCTGGCGATGATCTACTCCCCCGAACAGGTGTGGGGGGAGATCTACGACCCGAGCGAGGCGCTGGATCGCGGCACGCTCTTTGAGGGTCTGTATCTGCCGCTCGACGTGTTTTGCGCGGAGGCGAGAAGATGAGGAGACGTTATGCCGACGCACAGGGGACTCTCAAGACCGATACCGCGCGGCGCGCGCTGCTGGATCGGATCCAGCAGCTGGCTTTTGCCGTGACGGAAACGACGCTGTATCTGGACGGACACCCCTACAACAGACGAGCGCTCGCCTACTATGGCCGGGTCAAACGAGAGCTCGACGAGGCGACCGGAGAGTATGAGTTGAACTACGGGCCTCTCTCGGGCATGTCGGAGGGGGGAGACGAGCGCACCGGCTGGCGCTGGGTCACGCAGGCCTGGCCCTGGGCGCTGGGGTACCCCGAGACGTCTGACAGACCCGAATGGAACGAAAATCTGACGCCTGCGGCACCGGAGGACAACTGAATGTGGATCTATGAAAAGAAACTGCAATATCCCATCAATATCCGAAGACCCAATCCGCTCTATGCTTCGATCATCGTGTCGCAGCTGGGCGGTCCGGACGGCGAAATGGGAGCGTCCACGCGATATCTCAATCAGCGGTTCTCCATGCCGTATGGGGAGGTCATCGGGATCCTGACCGACGTGGGCACGGAAGAGCTGGCGCACATGGAGATGATCGGTACCCTGCTCTATCAGCTGACAAAAGGGCTGACGCCGGAGCAGGTCAAAGAAGCCGGCTTTGACAAATACTTTGTCGATCATACGACCGGGGTCTACCCGGCCTCCGCGGCGGGCGTACCTTTCACGGCCGCGTATGTGGGTGTGAAAGGAGACGTGCTGGCCGACCTGACGGAAGACCTCGCGGCCGAGCAGAAGGCGCGCGTCACCTACGACAACCTGCTGCGTCTGATCGACGACCCGGACGTGAGAGAGCCGCTGAAGTTTTTGCGGGCGAGAGAGATCGTCCATTTTCAACGGTTCGGCGACGCTATGCGGGTGGCGCAGGATCGCCTGAACAGCCGCAATTTTTATGCCTTTAACCCCGCCTACGACGGCGGTTCCTGCAGCACGGAGACGCCGGGCGAGAGATGAGGAGCACCCGGCTCCGGAGAGGCGTACGGCGTCTGTCAGACCGGGGCGCTTGTTCCTTATTATTTATACGCGCGGGAAAAAGGGCGTCCCATCGGACGCCCTTTTCTTTTTTTGTCTCCCGGTCCCGCGGCTCTCGCGCGTGTCCCGGAAAAAAGGAGAAAGCCGCCCGTTTTGCGGGCGGCTTTTGGTATCGGCGCGGAGGCGGCGAGCGCATACGGCCCGGCGGCGATCAGTTGCCGATATACGGCTCAAAGCCGAAGTTGACGACGATATAGTCGCCATGATCTACGATGCTGTAGGGCGACGGCCAGCCGGGCATATGCTCGTCGGCATAGGCGCAGGCCTCTTCGTACTGCTCCCATGTTCCCTGCTCGATGCCGTCCACCCCGCACCATTCAAAGAAGCGGATGGTACAGTCGTTGACACGGTCGAAGGCGTGGATGGACCAGTTGATATAGCTCTGACAGCCGCCCTGCTGGGGTTTGAGGAAATAGGTGCCGTCATCGGAAAAGGTCTCAAAGTACCGGTCCATGAGGGGCATCTTTCGCAGGGCCTGCGCGCGCCAGTCGTCCAGGCGGACGTAGGCGTTTCTCTTGACGTCCTCGCTCATGGGGAGACTGCCGACGAAGACGACGGTCCTGGGCGTTTCTTTGGAGACGCCGTAGTCGCGATGGAGCGTCGCGCCGATCTCCTGCACAACGTACTTTTCGTACTCATAGCGGCGCCAATCATTGACGAAGCAGTGGTTGATCGAACTGAGCTGCCAGACGGTACAGAGACAGAACAGACCGCAAAAGACGCGGTAGGCGACGCGGCGGCCGCCGGCAAAAGAGAGGCGCCAAAGAAGGAAGAAGGCGTAAAAGGACACCAAAAACGCATAGGCCTGGCAGGAACGGTAGGCTGTGGAGTACCCCTGCAAAAAGCCGAGCAGGCCCGGCGTGAGCCACAGGCCGAGATAGGCGCAGGCGACGGCGGCGCTCTTCTTTTTGACCGTGTGGACGACGGCCAACACGGGTAGGGAGAGTATGGTCAAGCCCATCTCGGTGATGGGATAGTACCACAGGCCCGTCAGGACCATGTCGCGGAAATCACAGAGAAGGAGCCAGCCGAGCTGACCGAGAAAATCGGAAAAGGACTCCATGCGCCATCCGATCCCGTTGGAGGCGATGTGCGAGGCGGAAACGCCGCAGACGAGCATCACGAGGCGGGAAAGGAGGAACTCGCACACGAAAGCCGCGGCCAGAGTCGCCGCACATACGCAGCCGTCGATCAAAAAGCGGCGAAAAGACGGCGGATCGTCGGAAAACTGCTCGAGCAAAAGCAGAGCGAACACAAAGCCGACGTAGATGAGCAGCACCGACTCGTACCACGAACAGGCAGGCAGCAGCCACAGTCCCGCGCGGACGAGATCGGCCCATCGCCTCGTCTGCCGGTAGCGCAGCACATACAAAAGAGACAGGCCGACGAAGAGACACCCTGCCCCGATGGCGATGGAGGTGCCGCCGTAGGAAAACAACTCGGAATGGAGCGGATAGGTGACGAACAGGCAGGCAAAGACCAGCTGCGGCACGCGGGAAGAGGTGTGCACGACACGGTCGAGCAAAACGCAGAAGAGGACGCCCGCCAAAGCGAGCAGGAGGATGCCGATCAGGTCGGGCAGGTAGGTGTTGTTGCGTACCATGCCGAAGAGACGATGAAAGAGCGTGGCGGACAGTCGCCCCTGCGCGAGCAGGCCGGTGGTGTAATAGTACGGACCTTCCAGATCGTCCACGCTGACCGAATAGTGCGTCAGGAAAAAGCCGTACGCTCCGATCAGGCAAAGCAGATACGGCACAAGGAACGCAGGGCGTCTGAGATAGGCGAGGACGTCCCGCACGATCCCGGACAGGTAGCCGGGTTCTTTGTTTGTGAGCGGACGGTCATCCATGTTTAATCCTCAAAATTGATGCGTTCTTCTTCGATGACCAGCGGTCTGCCGATGACACGCCGGTTGATGCTCACGATATACTCGCCGAGAAAACCGAGCGTGCCGAGGATCAAGCCGCCGACGAAAAACACGGACAAAAGGATCGAGGCAAGTCCCGGTACGGCAAACGGTCCGGTAACAAGACGCACGATCAGGCACGCGAGGGCGCCGAGCGCCGTCAGCCCGCACACCGCCGCGCCGAAAAAGGTCACGAAGCGGAGCAGGCCCGTGGTGTAGGTAGTGAAACTGATCATGGCGGCGTCGTAGAGGGTGGAAAAGTTGTTGTGCGTTTTTCCGGCCCGGCGGCGCGGCTGCTCGTAGGGGATCTCCAGATGATCCGGCGCGTACTCGGCCACAATGCCGCGGATGAAGGGGATGGGGTCTTTGAGCGTGCGGAGCACTTCGATGAAGGAGCGGTCATACAGTCCGAAGCCGGTGAACTGTTCGATCTGCTTGACGTCGCTCATGCGCTTGATGAGTTTGTAGTAGCAGCCGCGCAAAAAGTACATGAGTCGGGACTCGCGGCTGGATCGTTTGACCATGGTGATGACTTTGTGGCCTTCTTCCCACTTGTGTACCATGACGGGGATCAGCTCGACCGGGTCCTGAAAATCCGCGCAGAGCGGGATGACGCAGTCGCCGTCGGTCTGAGTCAGGCCGTAGTAGGGGCTGTTGAACTGCCCGAAGTTTTTGAGATTGAAGATGGCTTTGACGTGTTTGTCCTCGGCGCAGATGGCGCGCAGGATCTCGCGGGTGCCGTCGGTGGATTTGTTGTCGATAAAGAGGATCTCGTAGTCGTAGCCGGGCAGCGAGGTCGTGATCTCCCGGGTGACCGCCTCGTAGATGGGGCGGGCGTTTTCTTCTTCGTTGTAGCACGGGATCATGACGGACAACTTAGGCATATGGATGCTCCTTGTACCATTTGACAGTCTGGATGATGCCCCGCTCAAACGGGGTCGCGGGCAAAAAGCCCGTATCGCGCGTCAGGGCGGAGACGTCGGCCCGGAGGCCGTAGGGGGGAGCGGCGGGGATATACTCGCCGAAGCCCAGCGGGAGCGTGGGGTCGATGGCGTCGCGCAGGCACTCCATATAGGCGCGCAGCGGCTCGCTGTGACCGGAAGCGATGAGGTAGGTCTGCCCCGCCCTTCCGGAGAGGGCGCAGGCGCAGAGCGCCGCGGCCGCGTCGTCGCAATAGAGAAAATCCCACGGCTGCGTGCAGGCGGTCAACGCCGGTCTGTCGCCCGCGAGCAGCGCTCGGGCGGCGATGGAGATGACGGTGCGGGAAGAGTCGCCCGGTCCATAGACGCTGCAGATGCGCCCCCATACCGCGTCGAGACCGAGCGTGGGCGCCATGGCGAGGCACATACGGCCGGCACAGAGTTTGGCCGTTCCGTACATGGTGACGGGCGAGCAGGGGGTGTCGACGGTCAGCGTACCGTCAAAGGGGCCGTACTCCGCCTGCGAGCCGGCGCCGACGAATACGCGGCAGCCGAGCGACGAGGCGGCCCGGAGGGCGTCGAGGGCGCAGCCGATGTTGGCGTACTGGACCGGGACGCTGTCGCGGTCGGGTCCGATGGTGCCGCCCCAGGCCAGATGAAAGAAGGCGTCGGCGCCACCCGGGATCCTCTCCGGCAGACGGGCGAGGTCGTTCATGTCACACTCGACGAGATGCACGCCCGCGGGCAGCCCGCCCGCGCGGGGAGAGGCGGGACGGACGACCGCACAGACCTCGATCCCGTCTGCGAGCAGGCGTCGGCACAACGCCTGTCCGATGGCGCCGGTCGGTCCGGTGATGACGGCGCGATGAATGGTGCGGGACACGGCTTGTCTCCTTTTTTCGGTTTTGGCCCGATCCGCGGAGGCGGATGGGGCGGCCGGTCGGCGAGCGTCGCGGACGCGGCGCTCACTGTTCCGGGACGAGAGGGATATACATGTTTTTTTGCAGTTCTTCTCTGGGTAAAAACGGCGCCAGATCCTCCAGGGGAGGACTGACGATGCGGCCGTCGGGCAGACGGCGCGCGCTGCTCTTGGGTTCCCAGACCTGCGTGGTGTCGCAGAAGATCTCGCAGAAGGCGTAGCCGTCGGACGAGAGCGTGGCGGAGACGGCTGCGGCGAGCTCGCCGTTGTGGCGCGCGGAGAAATACGGCAGGCCGAAGGCCGCCGCGAT
>JAGDBW010000182.1 GCA_017958845.1 Clostridia bacterium
GCGGGCGGAGACGTCCGCCTCGGTGACGGCGTCCTTTCCTTCTCTGATGAGCGCGTTGATCGCGTGCACGATCTCGTCCCGCCCGCCGTAGGAGAGGGCGATCTGCAGGGTAAAGGCCGTGTGGTCGCGGCTGTCGCGCTGGATCTGTTCCGCTCGGGCGCGCAGGGACGGGCGCAGACGGGTGAGGTCGCCGATGAAGCGCAGGGAGGCGTTTTCTTTTTCGGCCAGCTCTTCGGCCTCGTCCATGTAGCCCTCGAGCAGGTCCATCAGCGCCTCTACCTCCTCGGGTGAGCGACGCCAGTTTTCGGTCGAGAAGGCGTAGACCGTCATGTAGCGCAGACCGGCGTCTTTGAGCCAACGGACGACTTTTTTGAACGTTTCGGCGCCCTTGGCGTGTCCGGCGGACACGGGGAGAGCGTGACGGCGCGCCCAGCGGCGGTTTCCGTCCATGATGAAGGCGATGTGCCGCAGATGCTCGTCACAGACGAGATCCGCCCGGCGGAAAAGACAGGGAGACACGTCAGATCTCCATGATCTCTTTGTCTTTGGCGGCGGTGACGCGGTCGACCTCAGCGATGTACTTGTCGGTCAGGTCCTGCACGGCTTTGTCGCTCGCCTTGGCCTCATCTTCGGTCATCTCGGAGTTCTTTTTGAGCGCTTTGGTCTTGTCGTTGGCGTCGCGGCGGATGTTGCGGATGGCGACCTTGGCGCCTTCGGCCATCCGGGCGATGTCCTTGACCATTTCGCGGCGGCGGTCTTCGGTCAGCTGCGGGAAGGAGAGGCGGATCACCTTTCCGTCATTGAGGGGGGTGATGCCCACGTCGGAGCCGAGGATGGCGCGCTCGATGGCCTTGAGCTGTGTGGCGTCCCAGGGGGTGACGGTGAGGGTGCGGGCGTCGGTGGCGGCGATGTTGGCCACCGCGTTGATGGCGGTGGGGGTGCCGTAGTAGTCGATGGTGATCTTGGAGAGGACGGCCGGATTGGCGCGGCCGGCGCGGATGGTGGACAACTCGGCGGCGTAGCCGTCGACGGTCTTTTGCATCTTGGCGCTGAATTCGGTGGTGTCGAGTTTCATGATGTATGTCTCCTTTTCGGTCTTTTTTTCGTTTTTTGGCGTGGGAGGCGGTCCCGCGCGCCGGAGCGGCGGACGGGAGGGGTCAACGGGACGAGGGGCGGGGGTCAGTCGGGGGTGATGACGGTGCCGATCTCCTCTCCCTCGGCGGCGCGCAGGATGGCGCGCGGCTCGGAGAGCGCGAAGGCGACCGCCGGGATGCCGGACTCGAGGTTGAGCGCGGCGGCGGTCAGGTCGATGGCGTGGAGTTTTTCTCCTATGATACGGGAGCAGGAGACGCTCTTGTATCTCTGTGCGTTTTGGCCGTCGGGGCCGTGGGGGTCGCGGTCGTAGACGCCGTCGACGGTCTTGGCCAGAAGGATCGCGTCGGCCTCGATCTGCGCCGCGCGCAGGGACGCCGCCGTGTCGGTGGAAAACCAGGCCTCGCCCAGCCCGCCGCCGAAGATGACGACCTCGCCCCGCCCCAGCGCCTGTCTCGCGGCGTCGGGGGTAAAGAGTTCCGCAAACGGCTGCATGAGCGTGGCGGTCATGACGCGCGCGCGCAGGCCGGCGCGGCGGAAGGCGTCGCTGAGGGCGATGGCGTTGATGACCGTGGCGAGTATACCCATCGCGTCGGCGGTGCAGCGGTCCATCTCGCCGCCCTGGCGGCCGCGCCAGATGTTCCCCGCTCCGACGATGACGGCGACCTCGACCCCGGCGTCCACGCAAGCGGCGATCTCGGAGGAGATCTCACGCAAAAACGTGTCGTCGTAGAGTCGGTCCGTGCCGCCGGAGAGGGCTTCGCCGGATAGTTTGAGCAGAATGCGCCGATATTTCATGGTGCGCCTCCTTATTTGAATATACAACGATATTTTAATCTATTTTGGCGCGTTTGTAAACCTTTTTTCGCCTGTCGGGGCAATTTTTTCTTTTTTGGGGGCCGAAAGGCGGGCGAGGGGAGCGGCGCAAAAGGAAAGCCGACGGCGCGGCCGTCGGCTTTTTTGCAGTTTTGAGAGGGGGTTTTTGCGGATCGTTGGTCTTTTGGCGGTTTTTTGAAACGCCGGCTTGCGGAAAAAGGCGATCAATCTTCGGCCGCGGGGCCGCCCGTCAGGCGCTCCATCGCCGCCTCAAAGACCGCGTCGTCCTCGGAGAAGAGGGCGGCGAAGGGGGCGTATTTTGGAGTGGATAAGAACCGATCAAAGTCTAAGCGGGTCAA
>JAGDBW010000183.1 GCA_017958845.1 Clostridia bacterium
CGCCTCGTCGACGACCAGCAGACCCAGCTCGTCGCACAGCCCCGTCAGCCGCGGGTCGTTGGGATAGTGGCTGGTGCGCACCGCGTTGACGTTGTGCGCCTTCATGATACACAGATCCCGCAGCATATGTTCGTAGGGCGTCGCGTAGCCGAGCTGCGGATGGCTGTCGTGGCGGTTGACGCCCTTGATCTTGCTCTTTTGCCCGTTGAGATAAAAGACGCCGTCTTTGATCTCGGTGCGCTTCAGGCCCACCTTTTCACAAAAGAACTCGTCCCCGCAGCGCATCTGTAGCCGATACAGCGCCGGGCGCTCGTCCGACCACAGGACGGGGTCGCTCAACTGCGGGAGCGGGATCGTCATCACGGCCGCTGCCGGGCTCATGCCCTCGCCCGCGCACGTCCCGTCCGGGGCAAAAAAGCGCCACTCGACCGCCGCCGGCTCCGAGAGGGACAGCTCGACTTCGGGCGCCGCGGAGGCGAGGTCCGGCGCCACGTTGGCATGGAAAAACAGGTCGTCGATGTGGGCAAAATCGCGGAAAAGCAGAAAAACCTCCCTAAAAATCCCGGAATAACGCCACATATCCTGGTCCTCCAGATAGGAGCCGACGCCCCACTTGAACACCAGCACCTTGTTTGTGTTGCGGCCGGGGCGCAGCTAGTCGGAGACGCGCATCTCGCTCGTGCAGTGACTGACCTCGCTGTAGGCGACAAAGGTGTCGTTGATCCACACGTAAAAGCAGGAGGCCACCCCCTCAAAGAACAGCCGCACGTCCTTTTCGCATTCGGCTTCGGTGAGATCGAACGAGCGCGTATACAGTCCGCAGGGGTTTTTTTGCGGGATGTGCGGCGGGTCGATCGGAAAGGGCATGCGGATATTGGTATAGTTGGGCACGTCATAGCCGCGGTCGGTCTCGCTTTGCCAGCAGCCGGGCACCGCCAGCGTCTCCATCCCCTCCTCCGAAAAGTCCGGGGCGGTAAAGTCGGGGAGCAGACGCGCGCTCTCAAAAAACGAAAAGCGCCAGTCGCCGCAGAGAGAAAGGAACCGCTCGCTCTGCCCGCGCCGTCCGGCACGGGCGGCCTCGGGGGAGTGATAGGGGATCAGGTAGGCGCGGGGCGGCTCGCATCCGACGTGCAGATGCGCGGGGTCGAGATGATAGTCCGGCACGTTGAGTGGCATAAGACGATCTCCTTTTTGACTGTTTGTTTTTTGTGTGGTGTATCGCCAAAAGCATCCGGAACGGGACGCGGGATGATCAAAGATCGGACAAACTCCGGGAAACGAAGAGAGAGACACGGCCCGCGGCCGTCCGTTTCACACGCCGAGCGACACCTCGCCCGCCGTCAGGCGGCGCACGATCCCATCGTCGTCGCGCACCGACAGGGTGCAGTCGCGCTCCAGCCCCACGACGGTCGCGGGATAGGCGCTCCCGACGGGGGAGAGCACGGTCACGCGCCGCCCGGTCAGCACCTGGCGGCGGTCGTATTCGTCAAACGGCAGCGGCGCTTCGTCACGCAGAAATGACCGCATCGATAGACACAGATCGGCGGCAAAATGCTCAAAATCGACCAAAACCCCCGTCTCCCGCCACACAGAAGTGGCACGTCCCTCCAGCTCCGACGGCAGGGGATTGGCGAGATTGACCCCGATCCCCACCACGGCGGCAAAGGTGTGAGGCGTCGCGTCCGGCCGCGTCGGGTCGGTCGGCACACCCTCCGCGAGGATACCGGCGCATTTCTTTTCGCCCAGCCACAGGTCGTTGACCCACTTGATGCCGACGGGGCGGCAGGCGTAGTCTTCGATCACGCGCGCGGCGGCCACCGCCGTCGAGACGGTCAGGCGCACCGGGTCGTGCGCGATCCCGCCCCGCACGATCATGGAGAGATACACGCCGCCCGGCAGAGACAAAAAGGCGCGTCCGAGCCGTCCTCGCCCGTCGGTCTGCGCCCGCGCCAGCACGACCGTACCGTGCGGCGCGCCGCCGGCGGCCAGCGCCTTGGCGTCGTCGTTGGTGGAGGCGGTCACCTCGCAAACATACAGGTTTTTTACAGAGGCGAGCGGCGAGCCCGGCCCGATGTCAACAAATCTTGTCATTTCGTCAGCTCCAGCCGATCCAGCAACCCCTCGACAAAGACGCGCTCTTCGACCGTCAGCGAGCGGGCGGCGGCCAGCTCCGCGCGCACAGACCGGCGCCGCAAAAAGAGCCCGCGGCACCATCGCCGCACCGTATACCACGGGTAGAGGATCGGGTGCTTTTTTAACACGGGGTAGGATGTCGCCAGCACGTCGCGCGGCAAAAACAGGCGGTGCCACAGGTATCCGAGGCCCTTTCCCGTCCGGTTCTGCACGACGGCGATGCGGTTTTTGCTGCTCCCGTACACCCCCGCGCCGAGCAGATACTCTTCCATGTCGGCGGTCAGAGGTGACCTCTCCTCGCCGCCCCACCACACCGCACTCAGATCCCGCAGAGCGGAGGCAAAGGCCGACAGCCCGCTCTCTCCGAGCAGCTCCGTTCGCTCCGCCGCCGCCGGGTCGGCCCTGTCGAGCAAAAACAGATCGGCGGTCGGTCGGATGCCGCACCCGCCGTGAACAAAGTGCTTGGCGGCGTGGGCGATATGATAGAGACGCAGCCATTCGCCGGGCAGCTCATGCCGGCGCGAGCCGCCGCACGGCCGGGCGACCTCCCAGACGCGGGCGAGCACGTCCGACACGGCCCGGCCGTTGGATTCTTCGATGAGGGTGTGATGCAGTTCCGTGAACTCGCCGTTGGC
>JAGDBW010000184.1 GCA_017958845.1 Clostridia bacterium
CCCCCCCCCCTCTCTCTGTCGGTGAAACCGGGCGGCGCTTTTTTGTCTGTGTGGAAACCCGCCCCCGAAAACAAGCGCGGTTTTCCGTCAGCGCGGCAGGGGCAGCGGGGCTTTCTGCCGGTAGGTACAAAAGCGGACGGTATATCCCCCCGTCTCGACCGGCTCCGACACAGCCGCGAGTACAAAACGTTCGTCCTTGTCGAGATCGGGAAAGAACACGTCCGCCCCCCCGACGGCGTCCACCCGGGTCACCAGCACCTCGCCGCAATAGGGCAGCAGGGTGCGGTACATCATGGCCCCGCCGATCACGTAGATCTCGTCGTCCGGATAGGCGCGCAGAGCGGCAAACAACTCGTCGAGCGACTGCACCACCGTGCAGTCCCCGCGGGGCTCGCCGCCGGGCCACAGTACGATATTGACCCGGTTTTTGAGGGGGTTTCCGCCCGGAAAGGACAAAAGTGTGTTGGACCCCATGACCACCACGTGGCCGGTCGTCGTGTCTTTAAAGAACTTCATGTCGGCAGGGAGGGAGAACATCAGGCCGTTTTTTTTGCCCAGTCCCCACTCTCTGTCACAGTGCAGGATGGCTTTCACTTTTCTTTCTCCGGATTCATTCGGCGATGGGGATGGTGTATTTGGTGGTGTCGCAGACGTAGTCGACCAGTCTGAAGCTGTCGAGCGAAAAGTCATAAAAATCCTTGACCGACGGGTCGATCTCCAGTTTCGGCGCGGGGTAGTGCGGGTGGGTGATGATCTCCTCCACCAGCGGCACGTGCCGGTCGTAGATGTGCGCGTCGGCGATCACGTGCACCAGCTCCCCGGCCTCCAGCCCCGACACCTGCGCAAACATCAACAGCAGCACCGCGTACTGCACCACGTTCCAGTTGTTGGCGGCCAGCATGTCGTTGGAGCGCTGGTTGAGGATGCCGTTGAGCACACGGCCCGAGACGTTAAAGGTCATCGAGTAGGCGCAGGGGTAGAGGTGCATCTCGTGCAGGTCGGCAAAGTTGTAGATGTTGGTCATGATGCGGCGGCTGGCGGGGTTGTGCTTCAGGTCATACAGCACGCGGTCCACCTGATCAAATTCGCCCTCGGGATACTTGTTCTTGACCGCCAGCTGATAACCGTACGCGCGGCCGATCGAGCCGCTCTCGTCGGCCCACTGATCCCAGACGTGGGAGTGAAGGTCGCGGATGTTGTTGCTCTTTTTCTGCCAGATCCAGAGCAGCTCGTCCACGCAGGATCTGAAATACGTGCGGCGGATGGTCAGGATGGGGAACTCCCGCCGCAGGTCGTAGCGGTTGACGATCCCAAACTTCTTGACCGTGTGGGCGGGGGTGCCGTCCGACCAGCGGGGGCGCACCTCCCGGTCGGTGTCCCAGACGCCCTCGGTCAGGATCTCTTTTGCGTTTTGGACGAAGATCTCGTCTGCCCGGCTCATACGCGGCTCCTTTCTCGGATGACGGTCGATACGCCGTCGGGGATGACGGTGACGCCGGCCTCGTCGTTGCCGAGGATCCGGCCGGCGATGGTCATGGCTTCGGCGATGTTCGCGGCGGGAATCAGATGCATCCTGCGGACCGTTTCGGGATCGCAGTCGGAGACCAGGATGACCCGCGCGCGCAGCAGCACCCGCGCCAGGATCTGCACCTGCCACTGATCGGGCAGGGTGTCCTCGGGCGCGCGGGCGAGGATGGCCCGGTACAGTTTTTCGACGTCGGGCTCCTCCGCCAGAGCGTCAAAGAACATCGCGCTGCCGGTGCCGTCGGCCGCCTGCGCCAGCATCACGATCACACCGCCCGGGGCCACACACCGCGCGGCGGTGTCCATGCCCTTGACGGCCTGATAGATATTGCGGTCCAGGGGGTACCCGCCGTTGGTCGAAACGACGATATCGGCCGGGATCGGGTCGGCCGTACAGCGTTCTTCGAGATAGGCCACGCCCTCGAGATGCGCCGCCTCGCGGTCGCCCGCCACGGCGTGGACGAGCCGGCGGTTTTCGTCGCAGACCACGTTGAGCACAAAGGCCAGCCCCGCCGCCTCGGCGGCAAAGAGCATGTCGCGGTGCACCGGGTTGCCCTCGCACACGCCCGTGCGCGCGCACGGATGGTCGATCATGGCGGCGCTGTGATTGTACATGACGCAGGCGCGTCCGGCGATCCCGGGGAGGATGCTCTTGCGCCCGCCGGAAAAACCGGCAAAGAAATGCGGCTCGATCAGCCCTTCCGCGACCAGCAGATCCGCCTCGGCGGCCAGCCGGTTGACGGTGAGGGGTCCGCCCGAGGGCAGACGCCCCAGCGAGACCAGCCCCGCCTCGTCGTCGCAGTCGTGACAGACAAAGCGCTCGGCCGACACCAACTCCTCACCGCATTTTTCGATCAGCTCCTCCCGCGTGACGGCGCGGTGCAGCCCCGTCGCCACGAGGATCGTGATATCGGCCTGCGGGTTGCCGCGCCGGATCTCGGCCAGCAGCGCCGGCAGTGTGACGCGGGAGGGCATGGCGCGGGTGTGGTCGGAGGTGACGATCACCACCTTGTGTTTGTCTTTGGCCAGCTCGCACAGCCGCGGCGAGGCGACGGGGTTCTCCAGCGCCCGGCGCACCATCTCCCCGGCGGTCTCGGTCAGCACCTCGCGGCAGAGACGGGTGGCGATTACGCCGCGCAGGCGCTCTTTTTTGATCTTCCATTCGATCGTTTCACGTCCGTAGGGCAGCCGGATCGCGGCCTCGTCCGGCTCGCTCGGGGGCTGCGCGGCGCGCTTTTGTTCTTCTTTGTACGCGGTCAGAGCGGCCGGGAACTCTTCGGCCGCCCGAGCCACCCAGCGGGCGGGCTCGGCCAGCGCCGCCTCGGTGGTACGCGCGCAGTCGACGGCCGTCCACAGACCGCACAGGCCCAGCTCGGCCGAGGCC
>JAGDBW010000185.1 GCA_017958845.1 Clostridia bacterium
CTGTCGCTGCACAACTTTGAGGATGAGATCATGCCCGACGTCTACCGGTTTATGGTCAGGCGCGGGCGGCAGCTGCTCTCCATGATCTGAGCGCCGAGACAGGCGGACGGCCGCTCCGTCCTTCACAGCCGCCCCGACTTTTACAGCCGCCCCCATCGTCACAGACATCCCGGCCGTCACAGGCGCGGGTACAGGCGAGCGCCGCGGACGCGGCCGAACGTCAAACAACAAACAAAAAACAGAAAACGACGCCCCCGCAAAAAGCAAAAAGAGGGGCGCGCCCGCGGGGCGCGTCCGGGCGCGTCGTGAGCGGACAAAGCGTCCGCAGGAAAGGACAGAGAGATGGAAAAGAACACCGGTACGGTCCTGCAGGTGATGGGGCCCGTGGTGGACGTCCGCTTTGAGGAGGGGCTCCCGCGGCTCAAAAACGCCCTGACCATCCCGACCGACAAGGGAGAGCTGGTGGTCGAGGTCGCCCAGCACATCGGCGACAACGTGGTGCGCTGTATCGCCATGAGCACCACCGACGGCCTCTCGCGCGGGGTCGAGGCGACCGACACCGGCACGTGCATCACCGTGCCCGTCGGCGAGGTGACGCTGGGGCGCATCTTTAACGTCCTGGGCGAAGCCGTGGACGGAAAGCCGACCCCCGAGGCCGAGGAGCGCTGGGAGATCCATCGCCCCGCGCCCGCCTTTTCCGAACAGCAGACCCACGCCGAGATGCTCGAGACGGGCATCAAGGTCATCGACCTGATCTGCCCGTACGTCAAAGGCGGCAAGATCGGTCTGTTTGGCGGCGCCGGGGTGGGCAAGACCGTTTTGGTGCAGGAGATGATCCACAACATCGCCACCCGGCACGGCGGCCTGTCGGTCTTTGCCGGCGTGGGCGAGCGCACCCGGGAGGGCAACGACCTCTACCACGAGATGATCGACTCCGGCGTCATCTCCAAGACCGCGCTGGTCTACGGCCAGATGAACGAGCCGCCGGGAGCGCGTATGCGCGTGGCGCTGTCGGGCCTGACCATGGCCGAGTATTTTCGCGACCGCGAGGGGCAGGACGTGCTGCTCTTTATCGACAACATCTTTCGCTTTACCCAGGCGGGCAGCGAGGTGTCCGCCCTGCTCGGGCGCATGCCGTCCGCGGTCGGCTACCAGCCCACGCTGGCGGCCGAGATGGGCGCTCTGCAGGAGCGCATCACCTCCACCTCCAAGGGCTCCATCACCTCCGTACAGGCGGTCTATGTCCCCGCGGACGACCTGACCGACCCGGCGCCGGCCACCACCTTCAGCCACCTGGACGCGACCACGGTGCTCGCCCGCGCCATCGCCAGCCAGGGCATCTATCCCGCCGTCGATCCGCTGGAGTCCACCTCCCGCATCCTCACCCCCGACGTGGTGGGCGAGGAGCACTATCGCGTCGCGCGCGAGGTCCAGCGGCTGCTCCAGCGCTACAAAGAACTGCAGGACATCATCGCCATCATGGGCATGGACGAACTCTCGGAGGAGGACAAGATCCTGGTCGCCCGCGCCCGCAAGGTCCAGCGCTTTCTCTCCCAGCCGCTGCACGTCGCCTCCGCCTTCAACAACATCGCCGGCGTCTACGTGCCCGTCGCGGAGACGGTGCGCGGCTTTGCCATGATCATCGACGGGCGGCTGGACCATCTGCCCGAGTCGGCGTTCCTCTTTGCCGGCGGCATCGACGACGTGCTCAAGACCGCCCAGGCCGCCCCGCGCTGAAAGGAGCCGCGCATGAATACCTTTCCGCTCCGCATCGCCGCTCCCGACGGCATGATCTGCGACGAGCCGGCCGTGCAGCTCTCGGTGCGCGGCGTCGAGGGGTCGCTGTCGGTGCTGGCCGGGCACGTCCCCTTTGCCACCGTGGTCGTCCCGTGCGAGTGCCGCGTCTACCGCCCCGACGGGACGGTGCTCAGCGGCGTCTGCGGCGACGGCTTTCTCTCGGTGACCAAAGAAGGGACACAGCTCCTGGTCACCTCCTTCGTGTGGGAAAAGGAGGCCGGATCGGCCGAGCCCGACGGCGCGCCGCCGCAAAAGCAGGCATAAAAATAAAAAAAGAAAAAGGACAGCGGAGCGTTCCGTTGTCCTTTTCGTTTTCGCTTGTCTCGCTTGCCCGGTCAGCGCAGTCCCTGCGCCTTGAGATAGTCATAACTCTTTTTCAGGCAGACAAAGGGGTCCTCGCCGTAGCAGTCGTCCTGCTCCACAAAGGCAAAGGCCGTGCCGGCGTCCTCCAGCGCCGCGAGGATGGCGGGAAAGTCCAGCACGCCCGACCCGACGGGGGCAAAGCGGCCGGTGCCCGCTTCGAGATCTTTGAGATGCACGCAGTGCAGCCGCCCGCTCAGCCGCCGGATCTCGGCGACGGGGTCATAGCCGCCGCGCGCGACCCAGTGGGTGTCGAGCGTAAAGTGCAGCTCCCGCGGCGCAAAGGCGTCGGAGAGGTACTCCATGACGGTCGCGCCGTCGATGCGCGTCTCATATTCTTTGGCGTGGTTGTGATAGCTCAGGCGCATGCCGCCGTCGGCGACGGCGCGGGCGGCCGGCAGGGTCCGCTCGACAAACAGGCGCGCCGCGCCCGCCACGTCCGGCTCGGGCACAAAGAGGCCGGGCATACTGCCGATGCCGATGTTCTCACAGCCAAAGGCGCGGTGCTCCGCCATGGTCGCGGCGGTCTCGCCGACGATCTTGTCATAGGCGTAGTGGGTCAGGTCGCAGGTGACGCCCGCCGCCTCGAGCAGGGGGCGCAGCTGTTCGGCCGTGTAGGCGCAGGTGCCGGACACCTGCACCGAGGTGTAGCCGATGTCCGCGACGCGCCGCAGCGTCTCGCCGAGGTCCTCGAGCGTGGTACAAAACGACCGTACAGAAAAGAGTTGGGCGCCGATCTTCATCTCAAAATACCTCCCGATATGGCGGACGGGCGGCGGATCAGCGGGCCGAGAGGCCAAAGAGGGCCAGGAGCAGGGCGATCAGGATAGACAACCAGTTCATCATGGCGGCAGATCTCCTTTTTTTATCCTGTCGGATGTTTTGTTTTTTGTGCGGACGCGCGCGGGCGCCCGCCGCGTGTATTATACACCCCGCGACAAAAAAAGTCAACAGAAGGACGACGCCGGCCGGAACGGCCGAAAAACCCGTTTTTTTGTAAAACCGGGCAAAAAATGATCTATTTGCACAAGTTTGACCTGTCACATTTGTACACTTTTTGCTTGACATGGCCTGCTTTTATCTGCTAAAATGGATGTACAACAGGGAGACCTTACCGTCTCTGCTGATTTTATTCTTTGAAAGAGAGGCAAAACATGAAAATCAAACAATTTGGTTTGATCCTCTTTCTGGTCGTCGCTCTGATGCTGGCGCTCGTCGCCTGCGGCGATACCCCGAAAGATGATGCTACCACCGAGCCGGAAGCCACCCAGCCGGGTGAGCAGACCACCGAGCCGGAAGCCACCGAACCGGAAATCACCTACACGATCTCCTTCTCCGACGGCGTTGCCGCCATCGAAGTGAAGGAAGGTGAAGCGGCCGAAGAGCCCGACGAACCCTCCAAGATCGGTTATCGCTTTGACGGTTGGTTCCTGGGCGAA
>JAGDBW010000186.1 GCA_017958845.1 Clostridia bacterium
CTTTTCATTTGTCTCGGGATCGAAGTATTCAAGCGACTTGCCGCTGGTATTGATATGCTGTGTGAGGTCGTAATCTGTTCTGTCGGCAACGCCCCAGAGCTCGCCCCAGCCGAACGGGAAGAGGTACTCGAAGTCTGTAGTTGCCTTGGAATAGAAGCAGAGCTCCTCGGGGTCGTGGTCGCGCAGGCGGATATTTTCTGCCCGCAGGCCGATGGCAAGCAGGAAGTCGCGGCAGAAGGAACGCCAGTAGGAGAACCACTCCAGGTCCGTGCCGGGCTTGCAGAAGAACTCCAGCTCCATCTGCTCGAACTCGCGGACGCGGAAGATGAAGTTGCCGGGGGTGATCTCGTTGCGGAACGATTTTCCGATCTGGCCGATGCCGAACGGCAGTTTGCGGCGGGTGGTGCGCTGGACGTTGACGAAGTTGGTGAAGATGCCCTGCGCGGTCTCGGGGCGCAGGTACACGGTGTTTTTGGCGTCTTCGGTGACGCCCTGGAAGGTCTTGAACATCAGGTTGAACTGGCGGATGTCGGTGAAGTTGTGCTTTCCGCAGGTGGGGCACGGGATGGCGTGCTCCTCGACGTACGCTTTCATCTCGGCCTGGGAAAAGGCGTCGATGGGTTTGGGCAGCTCGATCCCCTGCTCCGCCGACCAGTCCTCGATGAGTTTGTCGGCGCGGAAACGCTCGTGGCACTCGCGGCAGTCCATCAGGGGGTCGGAAAAGCCGGCGAGGTGGCCGGAGGCGACCCAGGTCTGCGGGTTCATGAGAATAGCGGCGTCGAGACCGACGTTGTAGCGGTTTTGGGTCACGAATTTTTGCCACCAGGCGCGTTTGACGTTGTTTTTCAGCTCGACCCCGAGCGGGCCGTAGTCCCAGGTGTTGGCCAGGCCGCCGTAGATCTCGGAGCCGGGGAATATGAAGCCGCGGCCTTTGCACAGGGCGACGATCTTGTCCATGGTCTTGTCGGTGTTTTTCATCTTGTACGTTTTTCTCCTGTATGGGTCGATTTATTGTTTTTTGTTCTTTTTGATCGTTTGATGAGGGGCTGACCGTCGCGGATGGCCGGGAGGGGATCCCGATCTGCCGGATGCCCGGAGGAGGGCGCCGCGCGCCGCAAGAGCGCGGGGACGGACGGGTCGGAACGGAAAGAGAGAGGATCGCCTGCGGTCAGAGCAGCCGTCCGCGCAGGATCTCTCCGTCGCGCGACAGCGGCAGAACGAGGCGGATCCCGGCGTGAAGGTCCTCGCGCGAGGGGACGAAAACGGGCAGGTAGTTGTCGCTGTGGCCGAACCAGCCGCCGTCGCGGCGGGTCTCAAAGAGCACCGGGACGGGCTCGGCGGCGCGGATGGTCTCGTCAAAGACGCGGTCGCGCATCCGCCCGGCCAGGGCGATCAGCGTCTGACTGCGGCGATGGGCGGTCTGCGCGTCGATCCGGCCGGGCAGGGCCGCGGCGGGCGTGCCCGCGCGGGGCGAGTAGATGAATACGTGCAGATCGAGAAAGCCGACGCTCTCGAGCAATGAGACGGTCTGCCCGAACATCTCGTCCGTCTCGCCGGGGAACGCGGTCATCACGTCGGCGGTAAAACAGACGCGGGGCATGACGCGACGCAGGGCGGCGACGGCCTCTTTGACCATGTGGGTGTTGTAGCGGCGGCGCATGGCGCGCAGCACCTCGTCACAGCCGCTCTGCAGCGACAGGTGAAAGTGCGGCACGAGCGTGGAAAGCCCCCCGATCGTCGAGATGAAAGCGGGGGTCAGCGCCTCGGGGGTGAGAGAACTGAGCCGGAAGCGCAGGGAGGAAAAGCGGGCGTCGAGGAGACGCAAAAGGTCGCTGAGCCCCTCCCCCGTGTCAAGATCGCGCCCCCAGGAGGCGATCTCGATGCCGGTCAGGACGACCTCGCGGGTGCCGCCGGCGCACAGGTCCGCGACCTCGGCGCACACGCTCTCCGCGTCGCGGGAGCGGACGGGTCCGCGGGCGGCGGGGATGGCGCAATAGCTGCAGCGGCCGTCGCAGCCGTCCTCGATCTTGACGTAGGCGCGGGTGCGGGGCGCGCGGCGGACGCGCAGAGGCTCGTATCCCGCTCCGTCGAGGGGGGTGACCCCGATGAGGGGCGTGTTTTGGGCGGGGGTTTGCTCTGTATTGACTCTCTCCGCTTCCCTTTTGGCCAGTATATCGAGGGCGATAGCGGGCAATTTTGCCTTTCCGTCGGTGCCGCCGACGTAGCTCACGCCGGGGATGGCGGCGTAGGCCGACGGGCGACTCTGAGACGAGCAGCCGATCACCATCACGACGGCGCCCGGGTTGGCGCGCAGGGCGCGGCGGACCATCTGCCGCGACTTTCGGTCGCTCTCGGCGGTGACGGTACAGGTGTTGATCACATAGACGTCGCAGGGGCTGTCAAAGGGGGCGGCCGAAAAGCCCGCCGCCTCAAAGGATTCGGTAATGGCTTCGGTCTCATATTGCGCCACCTTGCAGCCCAGGGTGGCGAAGCCCGCACGTCTGTCCATGCCGTTTCCTTTCTGCCCGGGGGTGCTACGCACCGGCGCGGATATTTCGATCGCTTATTATACCATAAAGAGGCGGGAATGTAAATAGAAAACGGAAAAAGCGGAGGGGCGGAGGCGGGGGTCGCCGCGGCAAGCGCCGCGACGAAGTGATGGATGGCGCGGCGCGCGGACAAAAAGGCGAAAAACTGTAGAAAATAGACAAAAGCGGGGGCGGATTTTTGACAACAAAAGCGGCGGAAAGTCTTGCCTGCGCGCGCGGGATATGGTAAGATAGATAGGAAAGGAGTATTTGTATGCTGCATATACGACTGCTGGACGCCAACGGCGACGAGCGCGCCGCGTGGCGCGGCGAGCGGATCGACGAGATATGGCGCGGCGCGTTTTCGCCCGGGGACGCCTTTCGGCTCTCCTGCTCCGACGCGCCCGGCGTGTGGGTCCGGCTCGACGAGACGCTGGGCGAGAGTTTGCTGTATCTGCCCGGGGGCGACTGGCGCTTTGAGATCCCGTTTGACTATGAGCGGCGCGCCGGGTACGACCCGGCGGCTTTTGCGGGGGAGGCGCACGTCGTGCAGGCCCGGGAAGCCGCGGAGGATGAGGTCTACGCCTATCGCAACCTCGCCTGCAACCCCCACGACCGGCACGGCGCGAGCGGGTGCTATCCCCACGCGAGCGCCAACTTTGTGACGCGGGAGGACCCGTGCTTTTTTGAGCGGAACGCCATCGACGGCGTGGTGCACAACGAGGGGCACGGCGCGTATCCCTACCATTCGTGGGCGGGCGGCGCGCGCGAGGACCTGCTCTACCGCATCGACTTCGGCCGGCCGGCGCTGGTCGACCGGATCGTCTTTTTTCTCCGGGCGGACTTTCCGCACGACACGTACTGGAAGGAGATCGAAGTCCTCTTTTCGGACGGGACGAGCGAGACCGCGCACTTTGAGAAGACCGCCGAGGGACAAGTCCTCGCCTTTGCGCCGAGGCGCACCGAATGGATCCGACTGCAAAACTTCAGACAAATATCCTACCCTCTCTCCTGGGCCGCGCTGTCCGGGATCGAGGTGTGGGGCACACCCGAAAAGGAGGAATACGAGCAAATGGAAGTCAGACAGGCAGCCAACGCGAAGGACGTGCGTACCTACGACACGGCCAGACTCAGGGAGGAGTTTCACATCAAGAATCTCTTTACCAAAGACAATATCCGTATGGTATACAGCCACATCGACCGCATCATCACGGCGGGGCTGATGCCGGTCTTTCAGACGCTGAAACTGGAAGCCGGAAAAGAGCTCGCCGCCGACTATTTTCTCGAGCGGCGCGAGATGGGCTCCATCAATATCGGCGGCAAGGGGATCATCTGCGTCGACGGCGTCGAGTATGAGATGAACCCCCGCGACGGCATCTATATCGGCCGCGGCAACAAGGAGATCACCTTCCGCTCCGTCGATCCCGAAAACCCCGCCAAGTTCTACGTGTCGTCCTGCCCGGCGCACACGACCTATCCGATCCGCAAGATCGACATCACCAAGGCCAAAAAGGTGCCGTGCGGCTCGGTGGAGGAGTGCAACAAACGGGTCATCAACCAGTACATCCACCCCGAGGTCATGCAGTCCTGTCAGCTGGCCATGGGTCTGACGCAGCTGGAGGTCGGCTCCAACTGGAACACCATGCCCTGCCACACCCACGACAGACGCATGGAGGTCTATCTGTATCTCGACATGGGTGAGAACGACGTGGTCTTTCACATGATGGGAGAGGCCAAAGAGACGCGGCACATCATCATGCACAACGAGGAGGCCGTGATCTCGCCCTCCTGGTCGATCCACTCGGGCGTCGGCACCAGAAACTACTCGTTTATCTGGGCGATGTGCGGCGAGAACCAGGAGTTTACCGACATGGATCACATCCAGACCAAGGATCTGCTGTGACACCCCGACCGCCGGGGGCGGTCACGTTCCGCACGGGCGGCAACGCGGCGCTGTGTGCGCACGAAAAAAGAAGGAGAATGGAATGAAAAACATGTTTTCGCTGGAGGGCAAGATCGCCCTCATCTCCGGCGCCTCCTACGGCATCGGCTACGCCATCGCCAAGGCCTACGCGGCGGCGGGCGCCACCATCGTCTTTAATGACATCAAGCAGGAGCTGGTCGACCGGGGACTCGCCGCCTACCGGGAGGACGGTATCGACGCGCACGGCTACGTGTGCGACGTGACCGACGAGGCCGCCGTCAACGCCTTTGTCGCTCAGGTGGAGCGCGAGATCGGGGTCATCGACATCCTGGTCAACAACGCCGGCATCATCAAGCGCATCCCCATGTGCGAGATGACGGCCGAGCAGTTCCGTCAGGTCATCGACGTGGACCTCAACGCCCCCTTTATCGTCTCCAAGGCCGTGATCCCGTCCATGATCAAGAAGGGGCACGGCAAGATCATCAACATCTGCTCGATGATGAGCGAGCTGGGCCGCGAGACCGTGTCGGCCTACGCCGC
>JAGDBW010000187.1 GCA_017958845.1 Clostridia bacterium
CTATTCGAACCACGCGCTCGCACAGCGGCTCGCCGCCGAAAAAAAGGCGAAGAAACAGAAGAAGAAATAAGAAAAGACCGCCCCGCTTGTCGCGGGGCGGTCTTTTCTCTCCCAAACGGGCGCGGAAACGGCAAACTCGCCGGGAGCGGGGTCACTCTTCCGTTTTTTCCGTTTGTTCGGGGGCGGGCGGTTCTTCTTGTTCTTCTTGTTCTTCGGGGGCTTGGGTCGGATCGGTTTGTCCGTCCGTCGGCTCCTCGTCGGTCGGCTCGGCGGGTTCCTTGGGCTCGTCGGCCTCGTCCCGCTCCTCCTCTTCGCTTGTGCGGCGGCCCGTCGGACGGAACAGGATGTAGCCCACGACGCACACGCAGGCCAGGAGCAGCACGCACACGCCGACCCAGAGCCAGCCCTCGGCTGTCAGCAAAAACATCTTTCTTTTTTTCCTTTCTGTCGCGCGGCGTCGCCGCACAACCTGTGTCTTTCGGATCTTTCCTTTTTATATTATATAGGACGCGGCGCCGCTTTGCAAGCGGGAGACGTCGCCTTTTTGGGCGGTTTTTGAAAAAACGCAAATTATTTTTTATTTTTCTTGCTTTTTCAAAAAACGTGTGTTATAATAGGCTTCGCCGTATTTGTCGGATGAAAGATTCGATATTTGTCAATGAACATAGAGGTCGCCCGCGGGCGACAATATACGAGGAGGTGTCGGTATGGCAAAATGCAGTATCTGCGGTAAAGGCGTCGTGTTTGGTCACAACGTGTCTCACTCCAACCGCAAAACCAACAGAACCTGGAAGCCCAACATCCGCCGCGTCAAAGCGGTCGTGCAGGGAACCCCCGCGACGGTCTACGTCTGCTCTCGCTGCCTGCGTTCCGGGAAAATCGAGCGCGCCTGATCGGACGCCTCTCAGGGTTGTCGCCTTGCGACAACCCTTTTCCTTTTTTTCGGGCGGTCGCCTTTTTTGGGGGCGGGTCGGGTCCGAGGCGGCCGGCCGGCCGGATTTTCGGTCGGCGGCTTTTTTAGAGCCTTGGCTTTTTTCGGGCGCTTTGCCCGCTTTTGCGCGGGCGGCGTCGGCGGGAGTCAACGGGACCCGTCCCGACCGTCAGGCGGAGGGGCTCCGGGTAGGCGGGGAGGGAGATTGCGGCCCGTCGGACGGACGACGGACCTGTCGCGCCGGGTCTTTTGAGCGGCCGATCAGCCACGCTTTGGTCAACACGGCCAGGACCGGCCCGACCACAAAGCCCCACAGACCAAACAGCCGCAGCCCCGCAAAAAAGCAAAAGAGCATCCACAGCGCGGGCACGCCGAGGCCTCGCCCGACCAGGCGCGGCTCGAGAAACTCGCGCACGCAGACCGTGACCAGCCACAGGACCAAGAGCGACACACCGCGGCCCGTCCGACCGAGGACCAGACATCCGAGCGCCCACGGCACCAGCACCGTCCCCACGCCCAGCACCGGCAGAAAGTCCACCAGCGCGAACACGGCCGAGAGCAGCAGCGCGTAGGGCATGCGCATGATGAGAAACCCGGCGAGGAGCAGCGAGAACGTCACGCCCATGAGTTTCAGATACGCGCAGACGTAGCGGCCGGCGAGCGAAAAACTCCGGCGGCGCGCCGAGCGCAGTCCCGCCGCCCACGACGGCGGCAGACGCCGCAGCACAGCCGCGTTGACGCGCTCGAGCTCGAGCGAAAAAAAGACGCACGCGACGAGCGTGACCAGCAAAAAGACCAGCGCCCCCGGCGCGCGGACCAACACGGCCGAGGCCAGGCGCTGCGCGCCGTCCACAGCGCGCTCGACGAGCTGCTCCGGCAGGGCGGCGACGCCGTCGGAGACGCTCTGCGGCAAGGACGACAAGAGGCCCGAGAAGGGTGCGGAGAGCCGCTCCGCGGCCGCCTCGATCTGCCCCGGATCGGCCTGCAGACGCGCGAGCATCTGCCCCGCCTGACGCACGAGGACCGCGCACAGCCACCAGACGGCGCACAGCACGGCCGCCGGGACCGTCAGCACCAGACAGAGCGAGGCGACTTTGCGCGGGATACGGCACTTTTTGTGCAGCCACACCGCCGCGGGGCGCGCGAGAAAGGCCAGCCCCCACGCAACGGCAAACGGGAGCAGGATGGGCAGCACCCACCGCCATCCGACCCAGACCGCCACGACCGCGCCCGCGGCGCAGACGACGACGGCGGCCGCCTTTTGGTAAGGGAAAGTGCGCAGATCCATGTCTGTGTCCTCTCGTTCGGTTTTTTTGTGTCCCGGGCCTCTCCGCTCACCCGACGGGGTGCGGTGTGCGGGCGGGCGGCAAAGGAGACGGGCGCGGGCTGAAAAATGAAAAAATCGTTTCGGAAATAGTTTATTTGATTTTTAATTTTGATATACGGGAGAAAAAGAAAATGATCGTCATCGAAATGGAAAACGGCGACAAAATGAAGATCGAACTCGACCCGGCGGCCGCGCCGCTGACCTGCGCCAACTTTGAGAGGCTGGTGCGCGAGGGCTTTTATGACGGGCTGACCTTTCACCGCGTGATCCCCGGCTTTATGGTGCAGGGCGGCGAC
>JAGDBW010000188.1 GCA_017958845.1 Clostridia bacterium
CCTACATGCGTACCGACTCGCTGCGCGTGGCCGACGCCGCCCGCGGCGCGGCGCGCTCGCTCATCACCGAGCGATACGGAGAGGGCTACGTCCCCCGCACGCCGCGCGTGTGGCGGGCGGGCAAGGGCGCGCAGGACGCCCACGAGGCCATCGGCCCCTCCGACGTCACCATCCTGCCGCAGGCGGTGCGCTCCGCCCTGACCCCCGACCAGTACCGGCTCTACCGTCTCATCTGGGAGCGCTTCGTCGCCAGCCAGATGAGTTCCGCCGTCTATGACACCGTGACCTGCGAGTGCGTCTGCGAGGGGCACGTGTTCCGCGCCTCGGCCTACAACGTCCGTTTCAGCGGCTTTCTCTCGGCTTTCGAGCATCCCGAGGAGGATCCCCCCGCCGTCGACGGCGTGCGCGTCTCGCACTTCGCCAGTTTTGCCGAGGGCGAGCAGATGCGCCTCTCGGACCTTTCGGCCGCCCGGCACTTTACCGAGCCGCCCCCGCGCTACAACGACGCCTCACTGATCAAGATGCTGGAGGAGAGCGGCATCGGCCGCCCCAGCACCTACACCTCGATCCTTTCCACCATCGTCTCCGCCCGCAGCTACGTCAAGAGAGAAGGAAAGTCGCTGGTCCCCACCCGGCTGGGCGAGGTGACCACGGCGCTGATGAAAGAGCATTTTCCCGACGTGGTGGACGTGCGTTTCACCGCCGACATGGAGACCAAACTGGACGTCATCGAACACGGAGACCTCACACCGACCAAAGTTTTAGGAGATTTTTACACCATTTTTGAAAAAGAACTGAAAGCCGCCGAGACCGAAGCCGACAGCGCCAAAATCGAACTCCCCCCCGAGGAGTCCGAGTACGAGTGTGAAAAATGCGGGGCCAAAATGGTCTACAAAGCCGGTCGCTACGGCCGCTTTCTCGCCTGCCCCAATTACCCGACCTGCCGCAATACCAAAGCCGTAGACAAAAACGGAGTCCCCGTCAACCGCGAGGAGTCCCGCCCCGAGCCGGCGGGCTTCACGTGCGAGCTCTGCGGCGCGGATATGCTGATCCGCCGCGGCCGCTACGGCCAGTTCTACGCCTGCTCCAACTACCCGACCTGCCGCAACACCAAACAAAAGATCAACGACACCGGCGTGACCTGCCCCCTCTGCGGCGGAAAGATCGTCACCAAGTACAGTCGCTCGCACCGGCTCTTCTACAGCTGCGAAAACTATCCCGCCTGCACCTTCTCGTCCTGGGATGAGCCGCTGGCCGAGAACTGCCCCGTCTGCGGCGACCGCCTGCTGTACAAAAAGAGCAAAAAACTCGTCTATTGCCGCAGCGACAGCTGCGACTACACGCGCGAAGAAGAACCGAAAGCCGACTGAACGTCGCGCCGCAATCTCCCTCATCAAAAAAAGCAAAGGAACCGCCATGCTACAGGTGACCGTCATCGGCGCGGGCCTCGCGGGCGCGGAAGCCGCGTGGCAGATCGCCCGGCTGGGCGTGCCCGTCCGCCTCTGTGAGATGAAGCCGCAGCGCTTTTCCCCCGCGCATCGTGACCCGGGGTTCGCGGAGCTCGTCTGCTCCAACTCCCTGCGCTCCGACGCGCTGTCCAACGGCGTCGGCCTACTCAAAGCGGAGATGCGCCGTCTCGGGTCCCTGATCCTCTCCGCCGCCGACGCAACGGCCGTCCCGGCCGGCAGCGCCCTCGCGGTCGACCGGGTGCTGTTCTGCCGTGAGGTGACCCGCCGTCTGCGCGAGCATCCGCTCGTCACCGTCGTGTCGGGAGAGGTACACGAGCTGCCCGGGGAGGGTGTGGTCGTCTGCGCCACGGGTCCCCTGACCGACGGCGACATGGCCGCCGCCATCCGCCGCCTGACAGGCGACGACGGCCTCCATTTTTACGACGCGGTCGCGCCCATCGTAGACGCCTCCACCGTGGACAAGAACGTCGCCTACTTCGCCTCCCGCTACGGAAAGGGCGACCCCACCGACTATCTCAACTGCCCCCTGACCCGCGCGGAGTATCACGCGTTCTGGCAGGAACTCTGCGCCGCCGAGACGGCCGAGATGCACGACTTTGAGACCGCCCCCGACCGACCCGAAAAACTAAAAGTCTTCGAGGGCTGTATGCCGGTCGAGGTCATGGCCCGCCGCGGCGAGGACACCCTGCGCTTCGGACCCATGAAGCCGGTCGGCCTCCCCACCCCCGACGGCCGCGAGCCGTGGGCGGTGGTGCAGCTGCGGCGAGAAAACGCCGAGGGCACCATGTACAACCTCGTCGGCTTTCAGACCCACCTGCGCTGGGGAGAGCAAAAGCGCGTCTTTTCCATGATCCCGGGCCTGTCCGACGCCTCGTTTCTTCGCTACGGGGTCATGCACCGCAACACCTACCTCCGCTCCCCCGGCTTTCTCGGCCCCACCTACGCCGTCCTCGACCGTCCCACGCTCTTTTTCGCGGGGCAGATGACCGGCGTGGAGGGCTACGTCGAGTCGGCCGCCTCCGGCCTCGTCGCGGGCCAAAACGCCGCCCGGCTGGCCCTGGGCCTGCCGCCGCTCGTCTTTCCCCCCGAGACCATGATCGGCGGCATGGCGCGCTACGTCAGCGGCGGCGGCGCCGGTCCGTTTTCCCCCATGAACGCCAACTTCGGCCTACTCCCCCCCTTGACAGAAAAGATCAAAGGGCCAAAATCCGCCCGCAATGAGGCGCTCTCCGCCCGCGCGCTGACCGCCCTGTCGGACTTTTTGGCCTCCGCCGACCTCTGACCGTCCCGCCCCCCCCCG
>JAGDBW010000189.1 GCA_017958845.1 Clostridia bacterium
AAGATCTATCAGTGCGGCTTGCCCAAAGAGATGGCGCTGGAGCTTTTCCGTCCCTTTGTGATGAAGCGCCTGCTCGAAACGCAAAAAGCCAACAGCATCAAAGACGCCAAGAAAAAAGTCGACAAAGTGCAGCCCGAGGTGTGGGACGCGCTCGAATACGTCATCCGCGAGCACCCCGTGCTGCTCAACCGCGCGCCGACCCTGCACCGTCTGTCCATCCAGGCGTTTGAGCCGATCCTGGTCGAGGGCAGAGCCATCAAACTGCATCCGCTCGTCTGTACGGCCTTCAACGCCGACTTCGACGGCGACCAGATGCCCGTGCACCTGCCCCTGTCGGCGGAGGCACAGGCAGAAGCCCGCTTCCTGATGCTCTCCTGCAACAACCTGCTCAAACCCGTCAACGGCCACGCCGTCACCGTCCCTTCGCAGGACATGGTCCTCGGTTCTTACTATCTGACCCTCGATCGCCCGCACGAAGAGGGCGAGGGTCGCGTCTTCCGCAACATGGATGAGGCGATCATGGCGTACGCCAACGGTCAGATCGGCCTGCACGCGGCCATCCGCGTCCGCATGAGCCGTGTGATCGACGGGGCAGAGAAGTCCGCGTTGGTCGACACCACGCTCGGCCGCCTGATCTTCAACAGCAAGCTGCCGCAGGATCTCGGCTACGTCGACCGCACCGACCCTGCCAACGCCTTCAAACTCGAGGTGGATTTCGTCACCAATTCCGGAAAGCTCAAAGACATCGTCGACCGCACCATCAAGTACCACGGATTCTCCGTGGCGGCTCGTGTCCTCGACGATATCAAATCTCTGGGATACAAATATTCCACCAAGAGCTCCATCTCCATCTCCGTTTACGACATGACCATCCCGCCCGAAAAGGCGAGCCTGATCCACGAAGCGGAAGAAAAGGTGCACGAGATCGCCGAGTGCTACGAGATGGGCGAGTATACCAACGAGGAGCGCTACGATCACACCATCGCCGTCTGGGAAAAGACGACAAAAGAACTGACCGAAAAGCTCCAGGACGGATTTGACAAGTACAATTCCATCAACATGATCAGCACCTCCGGCGCCCGCGGATCCATCAAACAGATGCGTCAGCTGGCCGGTATGCGCGGCCTGATGTTCGCCACCAACGGCAAGACCATCGAGATCCCGATCAAGTCCAACTTCCGCGAAGGCATGACCATGCTGGAGTACTTCCTCGGCGCCAAAGGCTCGAGAAAATCGCTGTCCGACACCGCTCTGCGTACGGCCGACTCGGGCTACCTGACCCGCCGTCTGGTCGACGTGTCTCAGGACGTCATCATCCGCGAGGAGGATTGCGGCGCCACCGACGGCATCGCCGTCAGCGAGATCCGCACCCCCGACGGAAAACAGGTCGTCGAGACCTTCAAAGAGCGCATCGTCGGCCGCTACACCCTGCGCGACGTCATCCATCCTCACACCGGCGAGGTGATCATCCCGGCCAACACGATGATCAAAGAACCTGTCGCCGATCGCATCATCGCCTGCGGCATCGAGTCGCTGGAGATCCGCACCATCCTCCGCTGCCGCGCCCGCCGCGGCGTGTGCGCGCACTGCTACGGCTCCGACCTGGCGCATGACACCGAGGTCAACGTCGGCGAAGCGGTCGGCGTCATCGCGGCACAGTCTATCGGCGAGCCCGGCACACAGCTGACCATGCGTACCTTCCACACGGGCGGTGTCGCAGGGTCGGATATCACCCAGGGTCTGCCCCGCGTCGAAGAGCTCTTTGAGGCCCGCCGTCCCAAAAAGCCGGCCATCATCACCGAGCAGTCCGGCGTGGTCCGCATCACCCCGGAAAAGAAGACCAGCCGCATCTACATCACCGACCACGCCGAGGACGGCACGGAGATGCAGGTGTACTACGACGTCCCGTTCGGCATGCAGATCAACGTCGCCGACGGCGTGCGCGTTTCGCGCGGCCAGGCGTTGACCGACGGCTATCTGGCGCCGGCCGACGTTCTGAGGCTGAAAGGGATCGATGCCGTCTACGACTACATCATCCGTGAGGTCCAAAAGGTCTATCGCGGCGAAGATGTGGAGATCAACGACAAGCATATCGAGATCATCGCCCGTCAAATGACGCGAAAATGCCGTATCCTCGACGCGGGCGACACGTCTCTGCTTTCGGGCGCGACGGTGGACGTCAGCGAACTGCGTGAGGAGAACGAAGCGATCGAAGCCCGCAGACAGGCGGGCGAGGTGACGCTGCGTGAGGCGACTTCCGAGCCGATGCTGCTCGGCATCACAAAAGCGGCGCTCATGACCGAGTCGTTCCTGTCGGCCGCCTCTTTCCAGGAGACCACCAAGGTGCTGACCGAAGCCGCCATCAAAGGCAAAGAAGATCACCTGCTCGGCCTCAAAGAAAACATCATCATCGGCAAACTCATTCCCGCCGGCACGGGACTGGACGCCTACCGTTCGGTCGACGTCGAGGATACCGAGCCGCAGGGCGAGATCTATCTCGAAGCCCACGCCGCCGAAGAAGATCTGCCCCTGGAGGCCTGACGGAGCCTTCGGTTGCCCCGCTTTCGTCGGGGCAACCGAAAAACCCCGTCCCATCCTATGTATTTTCAGCGTTTCATCCATTGATAAAACTTGACAAGCCGCTGTTTCGGTGATATAATAAAATGTCAAGTTTTGCGGGCCAACAGCCCTCGATCGCTGTTTCGTCGCCGACAGGCGACCGACAGATAAACATTGCAATTTATAAAGAAGGAGGAAACAAATGCCAACGTTCAACCAGCTCGTGAAAAACGGCCGCGCCAAAGTGACCTACAAGTCCAAAGCGCCTGTGCTCCAAAAGGGCGTCAACACCCTCAAGAACACGACCGTTGACCAGAGCGCGCCCCAAAACCGCGGCGTCTGCACCAAAGTCACCACGACGAGCCCCAAAAAGCCGAACTCCGCCATGCGCAAGATCGCGAGAGTCCGACTGACCAACGGCATGGAGGCGACCACCTACATTCCGGGTATCGGTCACAACCTGCAGGAGCACTCGGTCGTTCTGATTCGCGGCGGACGTGTACGCGACCTGCCCGGCGTGCGGTACCACATCATCCGCGGTACGCTCGACGCTCAGGGAGTCGCCAACCGCAAGCAGGGACGTTCCAAGTACGGCGTCAAACGCCCGAAAAAGTAATAACCGCAGCAGGTTATTGCGTTGTGCCGTCAAACCTTTATAATTGTAAATGCTTATTTTATAATTGAACGAGATGACGCGCACTTACGGCAGCGTCGGGCTCCCTTGAGCTTAACGCGGCCGAGTACCGATGATTTCAATATCAATGAAGGAGGGAAGTACAGTGCCAAGAAGAGGTCAGATTTCCAAGAGAGAAGTTCTGCCGGATCCGATCTACAACTCGCAGCTGGTCACCAAACTGATCAACAACGTGATGTATGACGGCAAAAAAGGCGTCGCGCAAAAGATCGTGTACGACGCGTTTGCCGAGATCGAAGCCAAACTCGGCGAAAACGCGCTGGACGTGTTCCAGGCGGCTCTCGAAAACGTCATGCCCGTACTCGAGGTCAAAGCCCGCCGCGTCGGCGGTTCCAACTACCAGGTCCCCATGGAAGTGCGCGCCGAGCGCCGCCTGACGCTGGGTCTGCGTTGGATCACCAACTACGCGCGCAGCAGAGGCGAAAAGACCATGTCCGCGAGACTGGCTGCAGAGATCATGGACGCCAAGGCAGGCACCGGCGGCGCTTTCAAAAAGAAAGAAGATACGCACCGCATGGCCGAAGCCAACAAGGCGTTCTCGCATTTCAAATTCTGATACCCATCGTACAAAAATTGAGGAGAAAATATGCCCAGACAGTATTCTCTCGAAAACACACGCAACATCGGGATCATGGCCCATATCGATGCCGGAAAGACAACGACTACCGAACGCATCCTGTTCTATACGGGCAAGACGCACAGGATCGGTGAGACGCATGACGGCACCGCTACCATGGACTGGATGGAGCAAGAACAGGAGCGCGGCATCACCATCACCAGTGCTGCCACAACGTGCTTCTGGCGGGGCAACCGCATCAACATCATCGACACCCCCGGCCACGTGGACTTCACCGTAGAAGTCGAGCGCTCCCTGCGCGTCCTCGACGGCTCCGTGACGGTCTTCTGCGCCAAGGGAGGCGTCGAGCCGCAGTCCGAAACTGTCTGGCATCAGGCAGACAAGTATCGTGTTCCGCGCATGTGCTACGTCAACAAGATGGACATCACCGGCGCCGATTTTTACCGGGTCGTGGACATGATCCGCGATCGTCTGCGCGCCAACGCGGTTCCGATCCAGCTGCCGATCGGCAAAGAAGGCGATTTTCGCGGCATCATCGACCTGATGGAGATGAACGCGGACGTCTACTATGACGATTTGGGCAAAGATATGCGCGTCGAGGAGATCCCCGCGGATATGCTCGAGCGTGCCCGCGAATATCGTCAGCAGATGGTCGAATCCATTGCCGAAACCGATGAAGCGCTCTTTGAAAAATTCTGCAACGAAGAGGAGATCTCCGTTGACGAACTCAAAGTCGCGCTGCGCGCCGCCGTGATCGACAACAAGATCGTTCCGGTCACCTGCGGCACTTCGTACAAAAACAAAGGTGTCCAAAAACTGCTTGACGCCATCGTCGACTACCTCCCGGCTCCGTGCGACATCCCCGCCATCCGAGGGACCAACCCCGTCACCGAAGCCGAAGAGGACAGGCATCCGTCCGACAGCGAACCCTTTTCCGCCCTGGCATTCAAGATCATGACCGACCCCTATGTCGGAAAGTTGTGCTTCTTCCGGGTCTACTCCGGCCACCTCTCCAAGGGTGACACGGCCTACAACCCCATCAAGCGCAAAGAAGAGCGCTTCGGCCGGATCCTGCTCATGCACGCCAACGACCGTTCGGACGTCGACGAGGTCTTCTCGGGCGACATCGCGGCCGTGGTCGGCGTCAAGAACACCACCACCGGCGACACGCTCTGCGACAGATCGCACCCCGTGATCCTCGAATCCATGGAGTTCCCGGAGCCGGTCATCCGCGTGGCGATCGAGCCCAAGACCAAGGCCGGCGAAGAAAAGATGGGCATCGCCCTGGCCAAGTTGATGGAAGAAGACCCCACCTTCCGCACCTACACGGACGAAGAGACGGGTCAGACCATCATCGCCGGTATGGGCGAGCTCCATCTGGAGATCATCGTCGACCGTCTGCTGCGTGAGTTCCACGTAGAGGCCAACGTCGGCGCGCCTCAGGTGGCCTACAAAGAGACCATCAAAGCCAAAGCCGAATCCGATACCAAGTTCGCCCGTCAGTCCGGCGGCAAAGGGCAGTACGGCCACGTCAAGATCCGCATCGAGCCCAACGAACCGGGCGCCGGATACGCTTTTGTCAACGAAGTGGTCGGAGGCGCCATCCCCAAAGAGTATATCCCCGCCGTCGACGCCGGTATCCAGGGCGCCATGCAGTCGGGTATACTCGCCGGTTACAACGTCGTCGACGTCAAAGTCACGCTCTACGACGGCTCCTATCACGAAGTCGACTCCTCCGAGCTGGCGTTCAAGATCGCCGGATCCATGGCGTTCAAAGACGCCATGAAAAAGGCCAACCCCACGCTCACCGAGCCGATCATGAAGGTCGTCGTCGTCGTCCCCGACGATTATGTGGGCGACGTCATCGGTGACATCACCGCCCGCCGCGGACAGATGACCGGCATGGATGCACAAAACGGCATCCAGACCGTCACGGCGTTCGTCCCGCTGTCCGAGATGTTCGGATACGCGACGTCGCTGCGCTCCCGCACCCAGGGACGCGGCAGTTACTCCATGGAGCCCAGCCACTTCGCCGAGGTTCCCCAGTCGATCTTTGCCGAGATCGTCAAGACTCGCAGCAAGAGAGACGAATAATCACCAAATAATCAATCAATAAACATTTTTGAGGAGGATTTACCCAATGGCAAAGGAAAAATTCGTAAAAGACAAACCCCACGTAAACATTGGTACCATCGGTCACGTTGACCACGGCAAAACCACCCTCACCGCCGCAATCACCAAGGTCCTCGCTCTCAAGGACAAGACCATTCAGTTCCAGGCCTACGATCAGATCGACAACGCCCCTGAAGAAAAGGCCCGCGGCATCACAATCAACACCCGTCACGTCGAGTACCAGACCCCCAAGCGCCACTATGCGCACGTTGACTGCCCC
>JAGDBW010000190.1 GCA_017958845.1 Clostridia bacterium
GGCGGACGGCGGCGCGGGCGGCCCGCAGGTCCGGCAGCTCGCCCAGGGCGATCAGGCACACGGCGATGTTGCCCATGACGGTGGCCTCGGCCGGGCCGGCCAGCACGGTCGTGCCCGTGGCGGCGGCGGTCAGCCGGCAGAGCAGCGTGTCCTTGATGCCTCCGCCGAGCATGTGGATGGCGGGGTAGGTCCGGCCGGTCAGGGCGGTGAGTTTTTCAAAATTGGTGCGGTACTTCATGGCCAGCGACTCGTAGATGCAGCGCATGACCTCGCCGCGCGTCTGCGGCACATACTGGCCGGTCGCGCGGCAGTACTCGCGCACGCGGCCCGGCATATCCCCCGCCGCCTCAAAGACGGGCGCGTCGCAGTCGATATAGCAGCGGAACGGCGGGCAGGCCAGCGCTTCCCTCTCCAGGTCGGCGTAGGAGACGTCCTGTCCCTCGCGGATCCACTGGCGGCGGGCCTCCTGGATGAGCCACAGGCCCATGATGTTTTTGAGAAAGCGGATGCTGCCCCCCCAGCCGCCCTCGTTGGTATACATGACGCGCTCGCTCTCGGGGGTGATGCAGGGGGCGGCCAGCTCGGTGCCGAACAGCGACCACGTGCCGCAGCTGATGTAGGCAAAATCGCCCTCGGCGGGCGCGGCCGCCACGGCCGAGGCGGTGTCGTGGGTGCAGACGGCGATGACGGGGATGGGCGGGCACTTGAGTTCTTCGCAGATCGAGGGCAAGAGCGTCCCGTAGGTCTCGCCCGGCCCGATCAGGGGCGGCAGGATCCGGGCGGGGATGCCCAGCCGGTCCAAGAGGTCCGTGTCCCACGTCTTGCGGTACGGGTCAAAGAAGTTGGAAGTGGAGGCGATGGTCCGCTCCGCCCGCTTCTCGCCCGTGAGCAGGTAGGCAAAGTAGTCGGGGATAAAGAGCATCCTGTCCGTCCGCTCCAACAGGTCCGGACGGTGATGCGCGAGGTAGTAGAGCTGGTAGAGGGTGTTGATGCGCATGGTCTGGGTGCCGGTGCGGGTGTAGAGCTCGTGGGAGGAGACGGCCGCAAAAACCTCATCGGGGATGCCCTCGGTGCGGGCGTCGCGGTAGTGCACGGGGTTGGACACCAGGTCGCCCGCGCGGTCGATCAGCGCAAAGTCCACCCCCCCGGTGTCGATGCCGATGGCGTCGACGGGGCCTTTTTGCAGGGCTTTGGCGATCCCCTGCTTGATCTCGAACCACAGGCGCAGGATATCCCAGTACATGGTGCCGGAGGCGGTGACGGTGTCGTTGGAAAACCGGTGGATCTCCTCCATCCCGATGCGGCCGTCCGTGAGGGTCGCCAGCATGGCGCGGCCGCTGGACGCGCCGAAATCAAAGGCAAGAATACGTTTGGACATACGTTCTCCTCGATCGGTCTTGTATGGTCGATGACGTCGATCGGCCGCCGGGCCGCGGTATGGCCGGGGCGGGCGGACGACGACGTCCGCGAGGCCGCGCGGATGCGGCGGCCGGCAATTTATTATAACAAAGCGCGGCGCTTTTTGTCAACCGCGCGCACACGGGCGAGCGCCCGGAAACGGGCGCGAAAAGAGACCGGAAACCGCCCCGCGGACGCCCGGAGGGGCGTCGGGGTGGCTTTTGCGCCCGCGCGCACTTGCGCGCATGAGCAAAACGACGAAAAGAGAGGGCAAAAATCGTCGATTTGACCAAAAAGATTTTGTCGTGCAGGATGGACAAACGCAAAGGCGATTTGTTATAATACACTTTGGAAAAGCATTTCTATTTTTCCTGCCCCGCGGAGCGGATCACAACGATTTTTTTGAAACCGGAAGGAGTTTTTTTATGGCACAGGAAAAGAACGAAAAAGCGGTACTCGACGCCTTTAAGGGCGTACAGGCGAACGGCCCCGCCGTCGACGCCTCCAAAAAGGTGAGAGTCGGCATCATCGGCTGCGGCTGGATCGCCGACGCGCACATGACCTCCTATCTCAAACAGCCCGACGTCGAGATCGTGGCGGGCGCCGACCTCGTCCCCGGCAAAGCCGCCGCCTTCTTTGCGAAATACGCGGACAAGGTAGACGTATCGGGGATCAAATGCGACTATCCCTCCCACAAGGAGATGATCGCGGACAAGTCGCTGAAACTCGACTGCGTGAGCATCTGCACCTACAACCGTACCCACGCGGTCTGCGCCATCGACGCGCTCAACGCCGGCATCAACGTCCTGCTTGAAAAGCCCATGTGCGTCACCCTCGACGAGGCCGTGGAGATCTGCCGCGCCGAAAAGAAGAGCGGCAAGGTGCTCTCGATCGGCTTTCAGCCCCGCTTTGACCCCAACATGCAGATGATCGGCAAGGTCTGCCGCTCGGGCGAACTGGGCAAGATCTACTACATCCAGACGGGCGGCGGCCGCCGCCAGGGCATCCCCTTCCCCTACGGCACGTCCTTTATCGAAGACAAGACCGCCGGTCTCGGCGCTCTGGGCGACATCGGCTGCTATTCGCTCGACTGCGTGCTCAACGCCATCGGCTATCCGAAGCCCCTGACCGTCTCGGGCTACAAGTCCGCCTATTTCGGCACGAGCAAAGAGTACGCCGGCTACGTCAACTCCGGCCACACCGACTATGCCGACAAGTTTGGCGTCGATGACTTTGCCGCCGCGTTTATCCGCCTCGAGGGCGGGATCATCCTCGACTTCCGTATCGCGTGGGCGATGCACCTCGACTCTCCCGGCGACACCATCATCATGGGCACCAAGGGCTCGCTGCGCGTCCCCGCCACCGAGTGCTGGAACGGCTCCTTTGACAAACCCATGAAACTGTACAAGAACGTCGCGGGTCAGGACGTGGTCACCGAGATCCCGCTGGTCCCCGGCTCCGTGGGCCTGTTTGAGCGCAAGATCCGCACCTTCCTCGACGCTTCCAAGAACGGCGGAAAATCGCCCGTTCCCTCCTCTCAGATCATCTACAACCAGGCCATCATCGACGGGATCGCCCGTTCTGCCGACGCCGGCCGCGAAGTGGAGATCCACGTCCCCGAAATCTGAAAAACCACGGCGGCCGCTGCGCGGCCGCCTTTTTTTCGCGCCGACCCGTCCGAAAACGAACAGAAAAGGAAAACGATATGACGCCTTATGGACTGCAGCTGTACAGTATCCGCGACCTGACCGAAAAGGACCTTGAAAAGGGGCTGGAAACGGCCGCCGCGCTCGGCTACGCTTCGGTGGAGTTTGCCGGCTTTTTCGGCCGGCCCGCCAAAGAGGTCAGAGCGACGCTGGAGCGCCTCGGCCTGCGGGCGAGCGGCACTCACACCGGTATCGAAGCCCTCTCCCCCGACCGCATCGCCGAAACGATGGAATACCACCTGGCGCTCGGCTGCCGGGATCTCATCATCCCCGGCTATCCGCACGCCGACACGGCCGAGGGGCTGGACGAGCTGCTCCGCACCGTCGAGTACGCGGCGCCGATCCTGCGCGGGCACGGCATCCGGCTCGGCTACCACAACCACGCCTTTGAGTTTCTCCCCACTTCTTTCGGGCGCGACATCTTTGAAGAGCTGCACGACAAAACCGACGTCTGCTTTGAGATCGACACCTTTTGGGCCTGGGAGGCCGGGCGGGACCCGGTCGCCCTGATGCGGCGGCTCCGGGCCGAGGGGCGGCTGTGCGCCATCCACCTCAAAGACGGCAAGCGAGGCGGCGAAGGCCGCTCGATCGGCGAGGGCGACGCCCCGTGTCTCGCCGTGCGGAGCGCGGCGCTGGAGCTGGGCGTGCCGATGATCGTGGAGTCGGAGGGGCTCGACCCGACCGGACCCGAAGAAGTCGAACGCTGTATCCGCTTTCTCCGCGCGCTCGATTGACGGCGGTTCGGACTGCGGGCAGACTCAAATTGTGAACATTTTGTAAACTTTCGGAGGCATGTCCGACTTTTTTGCGCGACCGCGTGGAAATTGCGGTTTTTTTGTGATATAATTCCACTGTTTGGGAGTTTGCTCCCGCGCGCCGGTTTTGTCGGACGGGATCGTGCCCGACGCCGGCCGAAAACGAGATAAAACGAGATAAAAAAAGAAATCACAAAAAGAAAATCAATAGACGGAGGATGACTCACACATGAGCAAAAAGTACGTGTACCTCTTTACCGAAGGCAACGCCGACATGCGCGAACTGCTGGGCGGTAAAGGCGCCAACCTGGCCGAGATGACCAACATCGGTCTGCCGGTCCCGCAGGGCTTTACCATCACGACCGAGGCCTGCACCCAATACTACGAAGACGGCCGCAGGATCAACCCGGAGATCCAGGCCGAGATCATGCAGTACATCGACAAGATGGAGCAGATCACCGGCAAGAAGTTCGGCGACAAAAAGAACCCCCTGCTCGTTTCCGTCCGCTCCGGCGCCCGCGCCTCGATGCCCGGTATGATGGACACCATCCTCAACCTGGGTCTCAACGAAGAAGTCGTCGAGGTCATCGCCGAACAGTCCGGCAACCCCCGCTGGGCGTGGGACTGCTACCGCCGTTTTATCCAGATGTTTTCCGAAGTCGTCATGGAAGTCGGCAAAAAATACTTTGAGCAGCTCATCGACAAGATGAAAGAAAAGAAAGGCGTCAAGTTTGACGTCGAGCTGACCGCCGAGGACCTGCGCGAGCTGGCCGGCCAGTTTAAGGCCGAGTACAAGGCCAAGATCGGCGAGGACTTCCCCTCCGATCCCAAGGTCCAGCTCTTTGAGGCCATCAAGGCCGTGTTCCGCTCCTGGGACAACCCGCGCGCCAACGTGTACCGCCGCGACAACGACATCCCCTACAGCTGGGGCACGGCCGTCAACGTCCAGATGATGGCGTTCGGCAACCTCAACAACGACTCCGGCACCGGCGTCGCCTTCACGCGCGACCCCGCCACCGGCGAGAAGAAGCTCATGGGCGAGTTCCTGATGAACGCCCAGGGCGAGGACGTCGTCGCGGGCGTCAGGACCCCGATGCCCATCGCGAAGATGGCCGAGGTCATGCCCAAGGTGTTCAAGCAGTTCCAGAAGATCTGCGA
>JAGDBW010000191.1 GCA_017958845.1 Clostridia bacterium
CAGCCCCAGCGCCTCCGCCCCCACCCGCCGCGCGACGGCGGCGCCGAAGACGACCGAGGCGGCGCGCCGGGCGGTCGCGGTCAGCGACAGGGTGGCGGCGGAACGCAGAAAGGCGCGGGTGTTGGGCGACATGATCCTCTCCCCCGGTGTGTGATATACCATCCTATGCGCGCCGGTCGCGGATGATACGGGCGAGACGAAGGAAGAAAAAGAACGAATGCAAAAGGGGCGGCGGAGCGCAGACGCGGGGGCGACGGGCAGCTTTGGGAGGGGGCGGATCTTTTGCGGGCGGGCGGTCGCCGATTGCGACAGGATGCGCGCGCGGGGCGTGGTAGGGTGGAGCGGGAGGTGACGGGATGAAACGAAAAGTGCGGGCGGTGATCGCGAAAAAGAAGACCGACGGGCCGGCGGGTGAGCGAAAGGAGAGCGTCGGCCCGGCCGGTGTACGCAAAGGGATGCTCTCGACCCTGACCCCGTTCTGCCTGTCGCTGGATCGGCTGACGGCGCTCCTCGGCGAAAGCGGCTGGCAGGTCGAGGCGGTCCGGCGCGAGGTCGAGGACGGGCTGGACGTGGCCATCCGTGTCAGAAAAACGCCGGTTTTTGCGGCCGGTGAAACGGACCGGGCGTCGGATACGGAGGAGCGTTTCCCGCCCGACGAAGCGGACGATGCGCGGGACAATGAGGCGCGCTTTTTGTCCGACGACCGGGACGGGTGACGAAAAAAGAGGAGCGTCGGGCGCTCCTCTTTTTGTATACGTTTGTTTGTTTTTTTGCTTTCGGCGGCCGGTCTTTACTTTTGGATCAGGTGGAAGCCGAAGCCGCAGATCTCGTCTTTGAAGTAGATGAACTTGGGCTTTCCGTTGTCGGCGTAGGTGGCGGTGGCATAGTCGAAGGCGAAGCCGCTGCGCTCAAAGTAGGCGATGGCGCGGTCGCAGAAGTGAGTGCGGATGGCGATGTGGCCGTGCTTGCCGGGGCCTTTTTGGTTCATAAACTCGAACGCCTCGCCGGCAAAGACGCTCTTGGAGCGTTCGTCGACGGGCATGCCGAACAGCCTCTCAAGCAACCTGGCGCCGCGCAGAGCTTCGTCGGCATTTTCGCAGTTGATGCCGACGTGGGTAAACTCCAGCCCCAGCATGGTCTTGACCGCGCGGCGGGTCAGGGCGGTGATGGTCGCGTAGTCGCCCGAGGCGATCAGGTCCTCTTTGACCATAAAGCTGCCGCCGCAGGCCAGGATCTTGTCGAACTTGAGGTAGGAGAGCAGGTTGTCGGCGTTGATGCCGCCGGTGGGCATAAACAGCATCTTTCCGTACGGGGCGCTCATGGCCTTGAGCATCGGCAGGCCGCCCGCCGCCTCGGCCGGAAAGAACTTGACGGTCGAGAGGCCCAGCTCGATCGCCGCCTCGATGTCGGAGGGGGTGGAGCAGCCGGGGATGACCGGCACGCCGCGCTCGAGACACCAGGAGACGACGCGGGGATTGAAGCCGGGGCTGACGATAAAGGACGCGCCCGCCGCGACGGCCCGGTCGACCTGCTCGGTCGTGAGCACCGTGCCGGCGCCGACCAGCATCTCGGGGTAGGCCGCGGTGATGGCCGAGATGGCCTCGGCGGCGCAGGAAGTGCGGAAGGTGATCTCGGCGGCGGGCAGACCGCCGTCGATCAGCGCTTTGGCGAGCGGGAGGGCGGTGGCGGGGTCGCTGATCTTGATGACGGGGAGGATGCCCATGTCATATATTCTTTTTTCCATATCGGTCATAGCGCGGTCTCCTTTTCTTTTGGCCGGGCGCGGCGGGCCGGCTGTGCGCCGGGCGGGCGTCGGGCGTCGTGATACTTCCCTTTCATTGTATCGGAGACGGGGCGGTTTTCCCATTGCATATTTTGCTATCGGCGTTGCGTTTTTTGCTCTTTGAAAAGGAGAGGGCCAAAACAGAGGAAGGGGGAGACGAAAGAAGGGACCGCAAAAAAAGAAGAAGGGAGAGCGGCGGCGTTGACGCGCGCGGGCGGAGCATGGTATAATACCACTGTTATCATAAATTGTAAAATACCCGGATCAAAGCGGCCAACAGCCAAAAACGGCGCGCATCGAGGCGCGGCGCTTGTTGGGGCCCGGGCGGCCCTCTCGCGCGGTGCGCGAGGACCGGCGAGGACAAAAAACGGAGGGAGGCGAGCGGTGTGACGGACGTGTGCGTATGCACAAAAGACCCGATCTTCGGGCGCTTTTTGGTTTTGACGCTCTCCCCTGCCCTGCGGCGTGTGACGCTATGGACAGGCAGCGGAAAGCTGCCCGC
>JAGDBW010000018.1 GCA_017958845.1 Clostridia bacterium
CTCGCCCGTATCATCCGCGACCGGCGCGCATAGGATGGTATATCACACACCGGGGGAGAGGATCATGTCGCCCAACACCCGCGCCTTTCTTCGTTCCGCCGCCACCCTTTCGCTGACCGCGACCGCCCTGCGCGCCGCCTCGGTCGTCTTCGGCGCCGCCGTCGCGCGGCGGGTGGGGGCGGAGGCGATGGGCCTGTTTTCGCTGGTCGGGAGCGTCAGCGGCTTTTCGGTCACGCTGGCCGTGTCGGGGGTGTATCTGGCGGTCACCCGGATGGTCGCCGAGGCGCTCGGACGCGGGCGGGAAGGAGAGGCGCGCCGTGCCCTGCGTCACGCGCTGCTCTATGCGCTCTTTTTCGGCTCTGTCGCGACCGTTTCGCTCTTTTTTCTCGCTCCGCTGCTGGGCGGACGGGTGCTGCGCGACGCGCGGACCGTGCCGTCCCTGCGGCTCTTTTCGCTTTCGCTCTGTCCCGTCGCCCTCGCCACCGTCTGGCAGGGCTGGTGTACCGCCGCCGGGCGGGTGCGGCGGCTGGCCGTGGGGCAGGCGGCGGAACAATGCGCGCGGATGCTCCTCGTCTGGCGCCTCGTCTCCCGCGCCGCCGCGTCGGGGGCTGAGGCCGCTTGCGTCGCGCTGGTGGCGGGCGGGGCGCTGGCAGACGGACTCTCCTGCGCCTACTTTGCTCTCGGTCACCTCCTCGAATTTGCCGTCAAAGGAGGGGGTATCAAAGAAAAACCGTCCTTTTCGATCATCCGGCGCCTCTTTCGCATCGCGGGGCCGGTCGCCCTCTCCGCCTACGTCCGCTCGGCGCTGCTGGCCGTCGAGCACGCCCTGATCCCTTCGGCGGTGAGCCGCCACGGCCGCACGCGCAAACAGGCCCTGAGTGACTACGGGGAGCTGCAGGGCATGGCGCTGCCGGTCGTACTCTTTCCGGGCGCCTTGCTCTATCCGGCGGCGGGCCTGCTCATCCCCGCCTTTTCCGAGCGATGCGTGCGCGGCGAGCGGGAGAGCATCCGCCGCCTCTGCGGCCGGGTCATGGAGGCCACGCTCGCCTTTTCCGTTCTCTGTCTGCTCCTCTTCGCCGCCTGCTCGCGTCCGCTCGGCCGGCTGCTCTACGCCTCCGACACGGCCGGGCGGTATATCCTCGTTTTGTCGTTCGTTTTGCCGGTCATGTTCTGCGACCACGTCGCCGACTGTATGCTCAAAGGCCTGGGCGACGAAGTCTGGTGCATGTGGGTCAACATCCTCGACGCCGCGCTCTCCATCTTTCTGGTCCTGTTGCTGCTGCCGCGGATGGGCGCGGTCGGCTACGCGGTCGTCATCATCATCGCCGAGATCGTCAACTTTTCGCTGAGTTTCTGGCGGCTGGAGCGCCGCTGCGACTATCGCCCCGCGCCCGCCCGGCACCTCGTTCTCCCGGCGCTCTGCGCTCTCTTCGCCTACCTGGCGGTCACGGCGCTCTGGCCGCCCGCTCCGTCGGCCGGCGTCTGCTCGCTCGTCGTGCGCATGACGGCGCTGAGCGGCGCGTACCTGCTGTTCCTCTTCGGCTTTAGCGTCCTCTCCGCCCGCCGCGCCTCCCGCGCCCGCTGACCCGGGAAAACGCCGCTCAAAAACCGTCCGACCCCCCAAAAAGTCGTCGCCCTGACCCGCCGCGCCCGAAACCCGCCGCCGCCGGCTCCGTTCCGTCGCTTTTTCCCCTTCCTTTTTCTTTTCTCACCCGCCCGCCGCGTAGCGTCTGCTGCTTTGGCTTTTTTGCCCCGCCTCCCCCGCCTTTTGCCCGAAAAAGCGCCAAAAACCCCCGAATCCCGCACCTTTTGCGCCAAACGGGCAACCAAAAGCCGCGCCTTCGGCCATCTTCTGCTCCCTTGGCTCGCCGTTGCCCGCCACGTCCCTTGACATCCGCTTTCAAAAAAGAGTATAATAATATAACTTTATACGCATATTCAACAAAAAAGGAGAGTGGTTTTTCTTTTATGGACCCCGACAGTTGGTTACTTTTGTTGCTGTACGCTGCCCTGGTCATGTGCTGCGCCTATTTCGCCGCGGCGGAGAGCGCCCTCGCGGCCGCCAACCCGATCCGTCTGCGCAGCGCCGCCGAGGAAGGCAACAAAAACGCCGCCGTCATTCTGAAGATTCTGGATGATTTTGATCGTACGCTGACGGCTGTCCTGATCGGCAACAACCTGGCCGGTCTCGGGTGCGCCTCGGTGGCCACGGTGCTGACTCTGCGCGTGCTGCGTTCCTATGGCGGACGCATCAGCGACCCGGAGAGCGTCGCCGCCGCCGTCTCCACGGCTGCCACGACGGTCATCGTTTTTCTTTTGGGCGAGATCATCCCCAAGAGCTATGCCACCGACCACAGCGAAAAGGTGGCGCTCAACCTGGCCCGCAGCCTGCGCTTTGTCCGGATCGTCCTGACGCCGCTCGTTTTCGTCTTTTCCGGCGTCTCCCGGGTCGCCTCGCGCCTCGTCCGGGCCGAAGAGGAGCCCACCGTGACCGAAGAAGAGCTCTCTACCATGATCGAGACCATCGGCGAGGAGGGCGTCATCGACGAAGAACAGAGCGATCTGCTCCAGTCGGCCCTGGAGTTCTCAAAGACCACGGTCGCGGACGTTTTGACCGTGCGGGCGGACGTCACGTGGATCGACGTCGCTCTGCCGCCCGACGAGATCGCCCGCGCCATCCGACAGAGCAACCATTCCCGCCTGCTCGTCTGCGACGGTTCGCTCGACCGGGTGGTGGGCGTGCTGGTCATCCGCGACTTTCTCAAACAATACATTGACGATCCCCGCGTCGACGTGCGCGGCGTCATGAAGCAGCCCTTTTTCGTCCCGCTCTCCGCGTCCATCGACGACCTGCTCGCCGAGATGAGCCGCAACCGCTTTTATCTCGCCGTCGTCCGTGACCCGGCCGGGGCGACCGCGGGCGTGGTCACCATCGAGGACTTTCTGGAGGAGCTGGTGGGCGAGATCTTCGACGAAGACGACGTGGTGGACGACAAGTTTATGAAACTGGGCGGAAACCACTTCCGCGTCAGCGGCGCCTGTACGATCGGCGAGATGTTCCGCCGCATGCGCTACACCCCCGCCTCCCGGCAACCGGGCGGCAAGACCGTGCACGTCTGGGTGCTGGAACAGCTCGGGCACGAGCCCCGGGAGGACGACAGCTTCGTGTGTGACAAGCTCACCGTCACCGTCACGGAGGTCACGGACGGCCGCGTGCTCGAAGTGGAGGTCAAGCTGGCCACGCCGGAGCTCGAGATCGCCCCCGCGGAAGAGCCAAAAGAGCCGCCGACAGACGGGACCCCCGCCGGGGACGACACGGAAAAGGGGGTAGGGACGCATGATTAAGTACCTCCTGATCCCGGTCCTCATCGTCTTTTCCGCCTTTTTCTCCTCCTCCGAGATCGCCTACACGTCGCTCAACCGCCTGCGGCTGGACAAGCTGGCCGACGAAGGCCGCCGCTGTGCGCGCCTCGCCCGCTATATCCACTCGCATTTCAAATTTGCCCTTTCGGGCATGCTGATCGGCAACAGCCTGGTCAACATCGCGGCCTCCTCCGTCGCCACCCTGATCGTCATCGAATGGCTGGGCGGCGACGAGGGCTGGGCGTCCACGCTGGCCACGCTGCTCATCACCGTTCTGATCCTGATCTTCGGCGAGATCGCCCCCAAGATCTGGGGCAAAAAACGGTCGCTGCGCTTTGCCGTCGCGGTCGCGTTCCCCGTCTTTGCCATGTGTCTGGTGCTGTTCTGGCCCGTGTCCGCCGTCGCGCTGCTCATCGTCTCGGGTCTCTCCCGCCTGTGGAAAAAGCCGGGCGAGGAGCCCCAGCCGACCCTGACAGAGGACGAACTCTCCACCATGATCGAGACGGCCGAGGAGGAGGACGTGCTGGACGAGGACCAGGGCGACCTGCTCCGCTCGGCCATCGACTTTTCCGACACCACGGTCGAGGATATCCTGGTCCCGCGCGTGCTGGTCGAGGGCTACGACGTGAGCGACGACTTTTCGGTGCTCCGCGATCTGGCCGAAAACACCCGCTACTCGCGCCTGCTGATCTATGAGGGGAGCATCGACCACGTGCTGGGCGTGCTGTATCTCAACCACTTTTTCAAAGCCCTGGCCGCCTCGGGCGGTCAGCCCGTGGACGTGCGCGCGCTGCTCATCGAGCCGCCCTTCGTCCACAAGACCCTCCGGCTCCCCGCCGCGCTCTCGTCCATGCGCCGCGCGCAGGCGCAGATGGCGGTGGTCATCGACGAGTACGGCGGCACCATGGGCATCGTGACCATGGAGGATATTCTCGAAGAGATCGTCGGCGACATCTGGGACGAGTCGGACGACATCGAGTACGACGTCACCGAGACCGGCGACGGCGTCTACGACGTGGACGGCATGACCGGCATCTACGACTTCTTTGACGAGATCGACTTTGACGACCGCGACTTTGAGAGCGCCTACACCACCATGGGCGGCTGGGCGACCGAAATGCTGGACGCCGACCCCCACGAGGGCGACAGCTTCTCCTATCGCAACCTCTACGTCATCGTCACCGAAATGAGCGACAACATCGTCACCCGCCTCTCGGTCACCGTCACCAAGGAGCAGCAGGACGAGGACTGACGCCGCTCCTCTCTCTCCCTCGTCTCCCCGCGCCGCGGCCGTCTGCCGCGGCGCGTTTCTTTTTTAGCGTACGGCCGCGCCCCTCCTCCTTTTTTTCCTTTTTCATCTCCGCCCCGCGCTCGGCCCCCCGCGCGCTCAGCCCTCTGTCCTTTGCTCCACGCCTTCCGCATTCTGTCCTCCGCTCTCCATCCCGCGCGCTCCGCCTGCCGCGTTCCGCGCGCTCCGCTCCTCTCTCCGCCCTCCGCTCCGCTCGCCGCGCTTCGCGTTTCACGCTCTCCCCCTTTTCCACCCGCCGCATATACTGCTAAAAAAACGGATAAAAAACGGAGAAAAAACAGTTATGTGTGCCATCAGCGGTATCTATTCTCCCCGGGGGCTTTTGGAGAGCGACCCGGCTCTGTGCGACGAGATGAGCGCGCTTTTGCGCCGGCGCGGTCCGGACGGCGACGGCGCCTACACCGACGACGTGTGCGCCCTGCGCCATCGGCGGCTGGCCGTCATGGACCCCGCGCGCGGAGCGCAGCCCATGATCCGGGAGGCGGACGGCCGACACTATGTCCTCATCTACAACGGAGAACTCTACAACACCCGTCAGCTGACCCGCGAGCTGTCCGCGCTCGGCTGCGCCTTTTCGACCCAATGCGACAGCGAACGGCTGCTCTGCGCCTACGCGGCGTGGGGCGAGGCGTGCCTCGAGAGGCTGGTCGGCATCTTTGCCTTTGCCGTCTGGTGCCCCGAGACCCGCACGCTCTTCTGCGCCCGCGATCGCCTGGGCGTCAAGCCCTTTTTCTTTTCCCGCCGGGGAGAGCGCTTTTTCTTTGCCTCGGAGCCAAAGGCCCTGCTCCGCGTCTTTGACCGTCCCGCCATCGACGCCGAGGGCCTGTGGCAGCTGCTCTACCTCGCCCCCGTCACCCTGCCGGGCAGCGGCCTGTTCCGGGGCGTGGAGGCGCTGCTGCCCGGCGAGTGCCTGACCGTCGACGAGACGGGGGTGCGCCGCCGCCGCTACTGGCGGATCACGCCCGAAGAACACACGGAGGGCAGAGAAGAGACCATCCGCCGTACGCGGGAGTTGCTGCTCGACGCCGTCCGGTCTCAGCTCGACGCCGACGTACCGCTCTGTACGCTGCTTTCGGGAGGCCTCGACTCTTCGGCGGTCTCCGCCATCGCCTGCCGGGCGCTCGCCGAGCGGGGCGAGCGGCTGTCCACCTATTCCTTTGAATACAGGGACAACGACTATGCCCCCACTCTCTTTCAGCCCAACCGCGACGACGAGTACGCCCGCCGCATGGCGGCACATCTCGGCGTCGATCACACAGTGCTCACCATCGACACGGAGGAGGTCGCGGACTCGCTCGGGCCGGCCGTCCTCGCCCGCGACTTTCCCGGTCAGGCGGACGTCGACTCGTCGCTGTGGTGGTTCTGCCGCCGGATCCGCCGCCGGCACGTCGTGTCGCTGTCGGGCGAGTGCGCCGACGAGGTTTTCGGCGGCTATCCGTGGTTCTACCGCCCCGAGATGCTCTCGCGCGATTTCTTTCCCTGGATCCACGATCCCGCGGGACGCGCCCGCCTCTTTGACGAGCGCGCCGTGCGGGCGCGGGAGGGGCTGGCTTTTGTCCGGGAGGCGTACCGCCGCGCCGTCTCCGAAGCGCCGGTGCCGGAGGGAGCGGACGAGGCCGAGCGGACCGCGCGCGTCGCCTCCCACCTCTCCATGACCTTCTTTATGGCGTCGCTGCTGGAGCGAAAAGACCGCATGTCCATGGCGTCGGGGCTGGAGGTGCGCGTGCCCTTTGCCGACCATCGGCTGGTCCAATACGTCGTCAACGTGCCCTGGACGCTCCGCTTTGAGGGCGGGGTAGAAAAGGCGCTGCTCCGAAACGCCGTCGCAGGCCTGCTCCCCGACGAGATCCTGTGGCGCAAAAAGAGCCCGTATCCCAAGACCCACAACCCCGCCTACGAGCAGCTGGCGCACGAGATGCTCCGCCGCCGCCTCGCCCGCGCCGATTCCCGCCTCGCCCCGCTCCTCGCGCCCGGCGCGCTCGAGGCGCTCGAGGCGGGCGAGGAC
>JAGDBW010000192.1 GCA_017958845.1 Clostridia bacterium
GATGCGCCTCCGTCCATCATGCGCGCCGCTTCCCAATCAAAGTATGGGAAGTTCCCGGCGAGAAAAACCGGCCAGACATCCACATCCGCAGAAAGCGGTTCTCTAACTTGTCCAAAGGCAACGATGACCTTTTCTTCATCCGAAAAAGCGACCATTGTAAACGTGCGCGGGAAAGTCCATCTCACAATTTCTTCCTGCTTTTCATCAATGTTTGGATCCTCATATTCTTTAAACAAACCGATGATCCGATGGAATGTAAAGGAAGCGTAGTCGGGGTATTCTTCTTCGGACAAGGTCATGTTGTCGATGAAAAACTGCTTGGCTTCTTCGTAAACATCATCTGAATAACGGAAATAAACCACAGCGACGTCGTTTGAGATATCATTGTCCCCGAAATCATGATGCTCATATCCGGCTTCAGTATAAGGGAAAAGCTTTTCAAAATCTTCGGGCATCAAATGTACGCACAAGCAAAACTGAGAATCATAAATGTCAAACTGATCGATTCCATGGTGTTGTGTATGATGATGGACACGAGTGTTCAAACACGATGAAAAAAACAAAACACCAAGTAAAAGGAAACAGAAAACCATAGCTTTAAGCTTTTTCATAGTAATGCTCCTGTCAGAATGGTGTTCGGCGACTCGAAAAGCGGGGCGGTCAAAACGTCAATCTACATTCAGTATAAAACGCTTTTCCAAAATAGTCAATATTTTCAAGTAAATAGTTGACCAATTTGTATATATATGAAAAAATCCATTTACTTTTTGTATATGCGCGGCGGTGCGGACAGAAGCGGGGAGGTTTGCCGCACCGTGACAAAAGCGAAATGTCTCCCCGGCGCACGGCGCTTCGGGGAGACGCGATGTGTGCAAAAACCCGCGCCGCCTTTTTGGGCGGCGCGGGTTTTGGTTTTAGTGGACGAGGTGGCGTTTGATCTTGCGGGAGGTGGTCTTTTCGAACGGCTCGTCGCGCAGCTCAAGCGCCTGGATGTGCTTGAAGGCGACGAGCTTTTTGTTGAGGGCGGTGATCTCGGCGCGGAGGCGGTCGTAGATCTCGTCCTGCGGCGTGTCGGGGAAGGTCTCGGGGTCGGGGTAGACGATGGCCGTCAGGATGATGTGGCCGTCTTCGGGGTTCTTGCGGCCGACGACCACCGACTCGCCGACGCCGGGGATGCGGGCGAGGTACTCTTCGATCTCCTCGGGAAAGACGTTCTTTCCGCTTTCGAGCACGATCACGGATTTTTTGCGGCCGGTGATGTAGATGTAGCCGTCGGCGTCCATGTAGCCGATGTCGCCCGTGCGGTACCAGCCGTCGGGGGTGAAGGCCTTTTGGTTTTCTTCTTCGTTATGGTAGTAGCCGAGCATGACGTTGTCGCCCCGGACGACGATCTCGCCCTCGGCGTGGCCCGCGTCGTTCTCTTTTGCGTCGTCGATGCGGACCGTGCAGGACGGCACGGCGGGGCCGACGGAGCCGGGTTTGAGCGCGAAGTAGGGGTCGACCGAGATCAGGGGCGAGCACTCGGTGATGCCGTAGCCCTCCATGATCGTGATGCCGAAGTCGTCAAAGTCGCGCATGACCTCGCGGCTGAGCGGCGCGCCGCCGCAGACGATGCGCTCCAGCCGGCCGCCGAAGGCCTCGAACAGCTCGCCGAACAAGCGGCGGCGGACGTCGATGCCGAAGAAGCGCAGGAAACGGGAGAGTTTGACGCCGAAGCGGAGTTTTTTGTCCTTTTTGGTCTTGCGGGCTTCGTCCCAGATGCGCTTGTGGAACGTCTCGACGAAGAGCGGGACCAGCACCAGGCCCGTCGGCCGGAAGGCCTTGAGGGAGCGGAGGACGTGCTTGAGACTGTCGTTGATGCCGACGGTCATGCCGTAGTTGAGGCCCGCCAGCATGCAGCAGAGCTCGTAGGTGTGGTGGATCGGGAGCACCGAAACGATGGTGTCCTCGGGGAAAAACTCGACCGTGCCGCAGGCGGAGTTCATGGCCGCGACGACGTTGCGCTCGGAGAGCATGACGCACTTGCTGGTGCCGGTGGTGCCGGAGGTGAAGAGCATCTCGGCCATGCGGTCGATGTCGGCCGTGTCGGGAAAATCGTAGGCGGTGTCGGCGGCGCCCCGCTCGATCACGGACGGGATCGGGACGACGACCGAGCCGTCGGCCGCCGGGCCGTCTCCTCCTTCGGCGGGCGCGTCGGGCGCGGTCATGGGCAGAAACCAGCGCACCGTCGGGTGGCGGCCGACGACGGGCCGCATTTTGGCCTCGAAAGCGGCGGAGTAGACGACCGCGTCGACCTGCGCCATCTCAAAAAAGCCAAGTATCTCGTCAAAGTCCAGTTCTTTGTCCATGGGGACGGCGACGCTGCCGCCCGCGACGGCGGCGACGTAGGAGGCGACCCAGCTGACAGACGTCTCGCCGAGCAGGGCGATGCGCCTGCCCGCCAGGCCGAGGGCGGCGAAGCCGGCGGCTTCGGCTTTGATGCGTTCTGCCAGTTGGCGGTAGGTGACGTCGACGATCTCCTTTCCGGCCGGGGTGTCAAAATAGCGGAACGCGATCTTCTCTCCGTGGGAAAGAAGAACGGATACGTAGTGTTTGAAGTTCCGGATGGTGGTGAAGCGGCGTTCGGATTTTTTTCTCTGTCGCATGATGGGTCCTTTCTTGTCCGTTGCTTTTTTGGGGCAGGCAGTCTATGTAAAAGCAGAGTTTTTGCGGTGGGGTGTCGGCGGGGGCGTGCTGCCCGGATACGGGGTCTTTCGGCCCGTCAGTCGCGGCGGTCGGCGGGGTCGCCGCGCAGCGCGCGGTCGATGGCGTCGGCGGCGGTGACGCCCGCGCCCA
>JAGDBW010000019.1 GCA_017958845.1 Clostridia bacterium
CTGCGGCTCTTTGCGGACGACGCCTCTGTAGGCGTGCGGACGCTCAACCTGTCGTTCAGAACCACAGCGGATCGCCCGTGGGCGGCCGCCGGGCACGAGGTGGCCCTGGTACAACTGCTCTGCCAAGAGCGCACGGTCCCCGTTCTGCCTCGCCGAATCCATCCCCTCTCCGTCTCGGAAAAAGACGGCCGCTACACCGTGGAGGTCGAGGAGGTGAGATACGTCTTTGACCGTCCGACCGGCTGTCTCGTCTCCGCCTCGGTGGGCGGGGCGGAACAGCTCTGCGAGCCGGTGCGGCCCACCGTGTGGCGTGCGCCGACCGACAACGACCGCATCATCCGCCAGAAGTGGGAGGCGGCCGGATACCGCGACGCGCTGCTCTACTGCGACGGGCTGTCGTTGGCCGATATCCGCGAGGACGAGGCCGTGTTTGTCTGCCGGCAGACGCTGGCCGGACGCGGATGCCTGCCGGCCCTGCGGCTCTCGGTGTGCTGCCGCGTCGGCTCCGACGGCCGCCTGACGGTCGAATGCCGCGGCGAGCGGCGGGAGGACGCCGTCTTTCTGCCGCGCTTCGGCTTTGTTTTCCGGATGCCGCAGGGCACCGAAGACCTGCGCTGGTTCGGCTGCGGACCGGGCGAGGCCTATATCGACAAGCGGCTGGCTTCGCGCCTCGGCGACTTTCGCTCCACCGTCAGCGACCAGTATATCCCCTACATCAAGCCGCAGGAACACAACTCGCACAAGGGCTGCCGCGCGGCGCTGGTCTCGCACGCGGCGGGGAGGGGTCTGCTGTTTGTCGGGTCGGACTTTTCGCTCTCGGCCTCCCGCTACTCGCCCGAACAGCTGACCGCCGCCGCCCACGACTGGGAACTGGTCCCCGAAGAAGAGACCACAGTCATCATCGACTACAAGATGAGCGGCCTCGGCTCCGGCTCCTGCGGCCCGCAGCTCGCGCCGGCCTATCAGCTGCGCGAGACGGCGTTTGACTTTTCCTTTTGGATCGAGCCGGTGATCGTCGGCGACACGGATTTTTTGGCCGAGATGCACCGCTGAGCGCAGACGGCACACGCCGGCGGCCGCGACCGCTCCGACGACGCCCGCGGGCGTCCGCCGGGCCGACGGGACCGAAAGAAAAGACCGGGCCGGGCGACCTTCGCGCGGCCCGGTTTTGCCGCCGGGCGGGTTTGTGCGGTTTGATTTTGCCGCCGGGCGCGTGGACAAAGAAAAGTCACGGTTTGGTCACATCCCGGCCCTTGACCGATCCGGCGTCTCCGGCTATGATGGGAGAGAGGAAAAGACCGGCGCGGCCGGCGCGGCCGCGCATTTTTCGGACAACGGAGGGAGAGCATGAAACTGCGGGCATGGTTCTGGCGGATGATGGAGGGGCGGTACGGCTCCGATCGGCTCAACCGCGCCATCTCATGGTGGGGGCTGGGGCTGATGCTGACGGCGCTGGTGCTGTCGCTCTTTCGGTGGGGGAGCGTGTGGTGGGTCGTGCTGTACGCCGCCGTCTACCTCGCGGCCCTCGGCCTCTACGGCGTGACGCTGTTTCGCTTCTTTTCGCGCAATATCCCCCGCCGCCTGGCCGAGAACAGCCGCTACGAACAGCGGCGGCGTCTGCGCAAACGCAGGTGGGCCGACCGCCGCACCCACGTGTACCGGCGCTGTCCGGGCTGCAAGTCGGTGCTGCGCCTGCCCAAGCGGCGCGGCCGGCACAGCGTGAGCTGCCCGCGATGCCGACGGCGTTTTTCGGTGTTGATCCTCGGGCAGGCCAAAGTACCCCGGGACCAACCATAGGACAGGCGGCCGCCCGCGGGCGGCCGCTTTCTTTTTTTGACGAAAAAAAGC
>JAGDBW010000193.1 GCA_017958845.1 Clostridia bacterium
CGGCGGCGGTCGGCTGATCGAGGCGGCAGACGCCGAGCGGCGAAAGAAAGAACGGCCGAAAACAGAAAAAAAGACCCCCGGTCCGCCGATGGGCGGACCGGGGATTTTTTATTCTTTGCGGGGCGGGGCGACGGGCGGCGCGTCAGAAGCGCACCGTCTCGGGCGGAGCGGAAAAGGAGGAGAAGGTCGCCTCGGCGTCGGTGAGATAAAAGACCTGGGTGTTGCCGTCGTTTTCGTCATAGAGGCGGCGCAGGTCGGGATAGTCGTCGAGCATGGCCTTGCGCGCGCAGACGCGGTCGTCCTCGCGCAGGGTCGCCGAGACGCGCAGCCAGCGGTCGCCCGTGCATGCGCAGAGCTCGACCCGCGGCTCGGCCGCGATCTGGCGGGAGACGGCTTTTGCTTTTCCGGTCTGGATATACAGCCTGTCCTGATAGAGGCAGACCGTGCCGAACGGACGGACGCGCGGCTGTCCCGCCTCCACGGTGGCGAGGTAGTAGACGCCCGCGTCTTTGAGAAAGCGATAGACGTCGAGGATGTTTTTCGTCGGTTTTTCCTTTCTCTTCCCCGGTTGGTTCCGGGGGTGGTTTTGGTTTTCGTTTTGATTATACCGTCGGGGGACGGGGGTTGTCAAGACGGCGGGCGGTTTTGCGGCGGGCGGGACAGGCCTTTGTGCGCGAGGCGGGCAGGCGGGGCGGTCGGCGCGATTTTTGTCAAAAAAAGCGTAAAGACGGTTGCAATCCGGGCGACAAATACTTATAATAAAAAAAGAAGCGTTGTTTTGTCGCAGCGCGGGGAACAATCCCATCACCCATTTCTTTCGTGCGGATCCGCCGCCGCCCGCTGCGGGCGCGGGCCGCACGGGCAAAGGAGCGTTTTTGGTATGCAAGATTATGTCGATCCCGTCATTACGGTAGCCGTGATCGGCTACGGCAGCCGCGGGGAGACCTATACCCGCCACATGAAGGCGATGCCCGAAAAATTCCGCGTGGTCTCCGGGTGCGATCTGCGTTATGTGCGGCTGAGGAGACTGCAAGAGACCTTTGAGCTGGCGGACGAGGACGTCTTTTCGACCGAGGAGGAGTTCTTTAAGAAGAAGCGCGCGGATCTGCTGATCGTCTCGACGCAGGACCGCGACCACATCCGCCACGCGCTCAAGGGGCTGGCGCTGGGCTACGACATCCTGTGCGAAAAGCCGCTGACCAACGACCCCAAGGAATGCAAGGCGCTGCTCGCCGCGCAGAAAAAGGCCGGCCGAAAGGTGCTGGTCTGCCACGTGCTGCGCTACGCGCCCGCCTACGTCAAGCTCAAGGAACTGCTCGACGCGGGGACCATCGGGCGGATCGTGACCATCGAGCACACCGAAAACGTGTATTTTGCCCATCAGGCGCACTCCTACGTGCGCGGCAACTGGCGCCGCAGCGAGGAGACCTCGCCCATGATCCTGGCCAAGTGCTGCCACGATATGGACCTGTTGCAGTGGTTTGCCGGCTCGCCGTGCGAGACGGTGTCGTCGCTGGGCGACCTGCGCCTCTTTTCGGCTAAGAACAAGCCCAAAGGAGCGGCCGCACGCTGCCTGCAGTGCCCGCTCGAGGGCGAATGTCCCTTTGACGCCAAGGAGATCTATATCAACCGGCGCTTTTGGGGGCGGTTTGCCGCCACGGACGTGCGCCCGATCACCGAAGAGGCGGTGGAAAAGGCCCTGCAGGAGGGGCCGTACGGGCGGTGCGTCTACGCCTGCGACAACGACGTGGTGGACAACCAGATCGTGGACCTGCACTTTAAGAACGGCGTGACGGCCCACCTGTGCATGATGGGTCTGACCGGCTATGCCGGCCGGCAGATCAAGGTGTACGGAACGCTGGGCGAGATCGACTTTGACGAGCACAAGAACACCATTGAGATCTATCCCTTTGGCGGTGAGCCGTCGGTCATCGACACCAACACGCTGGTCCCGTCCGGCGACGGGCACGGCGGCGGCGACGGAGCCATGATCGCCGCGCTCTACGATATGCTGACCGGCAACACGCCCGCCCGCACCGCGCTGGCCGCCTCGATCGAGAGCCACTATATGGCCTACGCCGCCGAAAAATCCCGCCTCAAAGGCGGCAAGACCGTCAAGGTCAAACACTGAACCGAAAAAGCGCCCTGCCCCGTCCCCGGTCGGAGACGGGGCTTTTTTTCGCAGCGGGTTTTCGGTCCTCCTCGCCGCCGCGGGACGGGTGAAAAAACAGGCGATATCCGCGATATAGACGACAAAAAAGCGAATGTGGGGTTGCTTTTGGGCCGAGGAACGATTATAATGCTTTTTGGCGTAAAAAGGCGCGTGCCCGCGGGCTTTTTCGGAGAGTCTCCGCGCGGGTTTTTTCGCGTCGTTTTGACACTGATCCATACCGTTTGTGCGGCCGACATCCGGCACCGAACAAATCAGCATGAGGAGAACGTATGAAAACCGAAGAGATCATCGACCGCCCCCTGACCGTCGCGGTCATCGGCTACGGCCCGCGCGGGCAGACATACACGCACCACATGAAAGCCAGACCGGAGCAGTTCACGGTCGTGGCCGGCTGTGAAATGCGCAGCGCCCGGCTCAGACAGATGCAGGAAACGTTTGAGCTGCCCGACGACGCCGTGTTTGCCGACGAGGAGGAGTTTTTTGCCGAAAAGCGCGCCGACCTGCTGATCGTCGCCACGCAGGACCGCGACCACGTGCGCCACGCCCTCAAGGGGCTGGAACTCGGCTGCCATATCCTGTGCGAAAAGCCGCTGACCAACGACCCCAAGGAATGCAAGGCGCTGCTCGCCGCGCAGAAAAAGGCCGACCGCAAGGTGATCGTGTGCCACGTGCTGCGCTACGCGCCCGCCTACGCGAAATTCAAAGAGCTGCTGGACGCGGGGACGATCGGTGAGGTCGTGTCCGTCGATCAGACCGAAAACGTGTACTACGCCCACCAGGCGCACTCCTTTGTGCGCGGCAACTGGCGCGACAGTGAGACGACCTCGCCCATGATCCTGGCCAAGTGCTGCCACGACCTGGACCTGCTGCAATGGTTTGCCGGCTCGCCGTGCGAGAGCGTGTCGTCACTGGGGGATCTGACGCTCTTTGTGCCCGAAAACAAGCCCAAAGAAGCGGCCGATCGCTGCACAGAATGCGCGCTGTCCGACACCTGTCCTTACAGCGCCGTCGATATCTATCTGCGCAAGAAGTTCTGGGGCCGCTTTATGGTGTCGGACGAGCGTCCGCTGACCGACGAAGCGGTGGAAAAGGGGCTGAGAGAAGGTCCTTACGGCCGATGCGTCTACGCCTGCGACAACAACGTGGTGGATCACCAGACGGTCGAGATGCGCTTTGCAAACGGCGTGACCGCGCACCTGAACATGATCGGCCTGTCCGGCTACGCGGGACGGCAGATCAAGGCGTACGGCACGCTGGGCGAGATCGACTTTGACGATCACAAGAAGACCATCGAGATCTATCCCTTCGGCGGTGAGCCGACGGTCATCGACACCACGACGCTGGACACGGTCCCGGATGGCCACGGCGGCGGCGACGACGGGCTGGTCTCCGCCCTCTACGATATGCTGACCGACAGATCTCCGGCGCTGACGTCTCTCGCCGCTTCCGTCGAGAGCCACTATATCGCCTACGCCGCCGAAAAATCCCGTCTCAAAGGCGGAAAGCCGGTCAGGATCAAACACTGAATCGCTTTTTGTCCCGCCCCGCGTTTGCGGAGCGGGCGTTTTTTTTGCTGTGACAGGTTCTTTGCTGCGGACGATTTCCGCCTTCCGGCGGCCACGGCGGCGGGCTTTTTTCGCTTTGCGGCGCGGGGGAGGCGTTTTTTCGAAAAAAGTATTGACAAGCGGTTTTTGGTATGGCATAATATGCAATGTTCACGCACAAACGTGACACGCGGGTTTGGCGGAATTGGCAGACGCGTAAGATTCAGGTTCTTATGGGAGTCATCCTGTGAAGGTTCAAGTCCTTTAACCCGCACCAAAAAGGCACCCCTCGCGGGTGCCTTTTTGCGTGTGGGTTGTATCGGGGCTTGGACAACAGCCGGCTGCCTTTGTCTTTGCGGGCGACGTGATCCCGCGCGGCGAGGGCGGGAATAACCGTCTCTGCCGGCTGTGACGCCTTTCGGCGCGGCGCAGACGTGACGAAAGGCGTTGTTCAACC
>JAGDBW010000194.1 GCA_017958845.1 Clostridia bacterium
CCTGCCAGCTGGACAACGACACGGTCGACGCGGCCCTGCCGACGATCATCCGGGCGCTGAACAAGGGCTGACCGAAGAGCAAAGAACAAAAAAAGAAAAGACCGGGCATACGACGTATGCCCGGTCTTTTGTTCTCTTTTTCCGTGGGTGGGAGCGGGGGTTTTTGCTGTTTTTGTCGATTTTGGATCGCTGCGGCGGCCAGCGCGGGGCCGCTTTTTCTTTTTTCTCCTTGCCGTCGGGCGGCGGGGGTCGCGTCAGCGGAGGATGTAGGCGTCCCGGTCGGCGCCGACCGAGATGTAGCGGATGCGGCAGCCGGTGGCGCGCTCGATGTAGGCGACGTAGTCGCGGGCGGCGGCGGGCAGCTCGTCAAAGGAGCGGCAGGCCGAGATGTCGCACTGCCAGCCCGGCAGGTACTCGCAGACCGGCTCGGCCTCGCTGAGATCCACCCCCATGGGGAACCGGTCGGTCTCCTCGCCGCGGATGCGGTAGCGCACGCAGACGGGGATGCGGTCGAGGTAGGAGAGGACGTCGAGCTTGGTCAGGGCGATCTCGTCCGCGCCCTGCACCAGGATCCCGTAGCGCGAGGCCGGCACGTCAAAGCCGCCGACGCGGCGGGGGCGGCCCGTGGCGGCGCCGTATTCGACGCCCGCCTCGCGCAGGCGGTCGGCCTCGGGACCGTGCATCTCCGCGGTTAAGGGCCCCTCGCCCACGCAGGTGGAGTAGGCCTTCATGATGCCGATGGTGCGATCGAGTTTTTGGCCCGGGATGCCCGCGCCGATGGGGGCGTAGGAGGAGAGGCAGCAGGAGGAGGAGGTGTAGGGGATGATGCCGTAATCCACGTCGCGCAGAGCGCCGAGCTGGGCCTCAAAGAGGATGTTCTTCCCTGCTTTGGCCGCCTCGGTCAGGTAGCGGGTCGTGTCGCAGATAAACGGCACAAACGGCAGGGCGTAGGCGCGCAGCCACGCCAGCGCCTCCTCGGGGGTATAGGGCGCGTGGCCGTAGCCGCCGTGGATGGTCAGGTTTTTCCATCCGATCAGGTCGGGCAGACGGCGCTCCACGTCCCGCAGGTTGTACAGGTCGCCGACCCGCAGGGTCTTTTTGAGATATTTGTCGCCGTAGACGGGGCCGATGCCGCGGCGGGTGGAGCCGAAACGGGCGTCGCCCAGGCGGTCTTCTTCCAGCTCGTCCAGCAGTTTGTGATAGGGCATGCAGATCACGGCGCGGTCGCTGATGCGGAGGTTGTCGGGCGTGACCGACACGCCCGCCGCGCGCAGGCGCCCGACCTCGCCCGTCAGATGTTCAAAGTCGATGACCATGCCGGGGCCCATGACGTTGACCGTGTCGGGGCGCAGGATGCCGGACGGCAGGAGATTGAGAACAAAGCGGCCCCGTTCGTTGACGACCGTATGGCCCGCGTTGTTGCCGCCCTGGTAGCGGCAGACGACGCTGTAGTTTTCGGAGAGGAGGTCGACCATGCGGCCTTTGCCCTCATCTCCCCAGTTGATCCCCACGATGGCGGTGAGCATATCTGTCTTTCTCCTTTTTCGGTCACACGCGGACGGTCTCGTCCGCGCGGTTTTGGCTGTCGCGGCCGGCAAGGATCGGCGCGACGATCTCGTCGAGAAACTCGCGTGTCTGGCCGGGCGCGCGGCCGCACAGGTCCGCGGGATCGGTCAGGGCGAGCATCTCCTGTTTGGTCAGCGGGACGGCGGGGTCGGCCGCGAGGCGGTCCAACAGGTCGTTGTCGGCGCCCCGCTCCTTGACGGCGCGGGCGACTTCGACCGCGTGGCGGCGGATGACCTCGTGCAGCGCCTGCCGGTCGCCGCCGCGGCGGGTCAGCTCGAGCAGGATGTTTTCGGTCGCGAGAAACGGCATCTCCTCGTCGAGGTGACGGCGCATGACGGCGGGATAGAGGCGGCCGCCGGAGAGCACGTTTTTCCACAACAGGAGCACCGCGTCGGTGGCGAGAAACGCCTCGGGGATGCACAGCCGCCGGTTGGCGCTGTCGTCGAGGGTGCGCTCGAGCCACTGGGTCGCGGCGGTGTAGGCCGGGTTGGCGGCCTGGGCGATGACGTAGCGGGAGAGCGACGCCATGCGCTCACAGCGCATGGGGTTGCGCTTGTAGGCCATGGCGGAGGAGCCGACCTGCTCGTCCTCAAACGGCTCGTCAAACTCCTTGAGGTGCGAGAGCAGGCGCAGGTCGCCGGCGCACTTGGACGCGGACTGCGCGATGCCCGAGAGCACCGAAAAGACAAAATAGTCGGTCTTGCGCGAATAGGTCTGGCCCGACACCGGCACGCAGCCCGCAAAGCCCATCTTGTCGGCGATCAGCTCTTCCAGCCGCTTGACTTTGCTTTCGTCGCCGTCAAACAACTCCAAAAAGCCGGCGGAGGTGCCGGTCGCGCCCTTGCATCCCAGCAGCCGCAGACGCGAGAGCGTAAAGTCCAGCCGCTCGAGGTCGGCGAGCAGGTCGGCGATCCAGAGGGTGGCGCGTTTGCCGGCTGTGGTGGGCTGCGCCGCCTGAAAGTGCGTCCAGGCGAGCGTGGGGACGTCGGCGTGGCAGCGGGCAAAGCCGGCGGTGACCTCCACGGCGTCGAGCAGGCGCTCCCGGATGAGCGACAGGGCGTCGCGCATCAGGATCACGTCGGTGTTGTCGCCTACGTAGCAGGAGGTCGCGCCGAGGTGGATGATGGGCGCGGCGGCGGGGCAGGCGTCGGCGTAGGTGCGGATGTGCGCCATGACGTCGTGGCGCAGACGGCGCTCATACTCGGCGGCGCGGTCATAGTCGATGTCGTCCAGATGCCGGCGCATCTCGTCTGTCTGCGCCTCGGTGATCGGCAGGCCCAGCTCCCGCTCGCTCTCGGCCAGCGCCAGCCACAGGCGGCGCCATGTGCCGAACTTGCGATCGGGAGAAAAAATACGCTGCATCTCGCGGGAGGCATAACGGTCGGCGAGCGGCGACCGGTAGACGTCGGGCATGGCACTCTCCTTTGCGGCGGGCGGCCGCCGCGGAGCGGGCGGTCGCGTTTTTTTGTCCGATTTGATTATACCACACATGCGCGGCTTTTTCACCGCTTTTTTCCCCAAAAAGGAAATTTCGGCCGTCATTGTATAAAGCGGAGAAAGACGGGGGGCGTTTTTGTGCATTGTGACAAAATAGAGTTTTTTTCTTTTCTTTTTTTAATAAGGATGTTATAATAAAAACGAGGAGAGTTTTTCTCTCCCATTTTCTACAAAGGATGGTGTCTATCATGAAGATGACGATTTCCGCCCGGCAGATGACCCTGCGCGACAGTCTCAAAGATCTCGCGGAGAAAAAACTGGCCAAGTACGATCGCTTTTTTGCGGAGGAGGCGGAGGCCCAGGTGACCTTCTCCTGCCGTCATGACCTGGAAACGGTGGAAATCACCATACTTTCCAACGGCACCATTTTCAGAGCCGAGGAGGGGGCGGACACCTTCCGCACCGCGCTCGACTCGGCGATGGACGCGCTGGACCGTCAGATCCGCCGCCACAAGACCCGCCTGGAAAAACGGATGCGCTCCGGCGCCTACGCGGCCATCGCGGACGAGGCGGAGACGCCCGAAGAGGAGTTTCGCATCCGCGTCAAGACCTATCCCTTTAAGCCCATGTCCCCCGAGGAGGCCATCATGCAGATGGAGCTGCTCGGCCACCAGTTCTTTGTCTTTGTCGATCAGGACGACGACAGCACCTGCGTGGTCTACCGCCGCCGCGACGGCGACTACGGCATGATCCGCCCCGGCAGCGGCGACTGAGCCCGGCGCTCCGCCGCGCTCAACAGCTCGCGGACGTGATGTGCGTCCGGAGCAGGACGCTCAGCGCCCGCGCGATCTCCGCGCGATGCGCCGCCGCCAGCGCACCGGCGACGATCGCAAAAACGACGATCCATAACCCGATCACCCACCGCAAAAACCGACGGTCGCTCATCTCGTATCCTCCCTGTGTCCGTGTTGGTGTGAGGATAGGATAGCACCGGATATATCCGAAAAAACGGACTTTTTTGACCTTTTTCGCAAAAAACGTCTCTCCCATCGGTCCGGCCGGTTTGGTCCGGTCGGTCCGGTCCGATTTGTCAGGTTTGTTTTGTTGGCTCTGTTTTGGCCCCTTGTCGAGCACGCGCTCGTCCGGACGCCGGGCTCGATCGAATACGGCTCCCGCCGATCTGTGAAAGGACACCACCATGAAAAGACACGCCCTGCGGATCCTGTCCGCTCTGCTCTCTGCGGTGATGCTTTTGCCGCTTTTGCCCGTCGTCGCCATCGAGCGCGACGACTATACCAACGTGGCGCACCAGGACCGCGTCTACGACGAGATCCTCTTTTCCGACACGAACGGCTCGGCGCTGGTCAGCAGCGGCACTTCGACCAAATGGAGCAAGTTCCAGCCGAAAGCCGGCACCAACAAGCAGACGACCGACCCGCTGGATCCGAACAACAAGGTCAAGCAGTTCTCGTACACCGGCGGTTTTCTGCTCCAAAAGGACTACATCCCCACCGACAAAGCGTCGGTCTTTGCCACGAGCATCCTGATCCCCGAGCTGACCGAAGGCGTATTCCCTTCCCTGATCACCTTCAAGATGATCAACAAGATCTTCTTCTCCCTGACCTATGACAGCGCCGCCGGCGACTTTGCCTACGATCTGTTCGGCCGCACCGGCAAGGTGGCGCCGAACACCTGGATGCGCCTGTCGCTGTATATCCAACCCGGCACGCCGGCCTCTTCGACGACCTTTGACGTCCAGTTTTCCGGTACGTTTGACGACTCGGTCGAAGGCGACAAGGACCTCTACGTCTTTTCCGAGGCGGTGTCCGGCACGGGCAGCACGATCCGCGTCGACGCGACCGTTTCGGGCGGAGAAGCCGGCTTTTTGCTCGACGACACGTATAGCTATATCCCCGGCGACTTTTGGGCGCCCAAACCCGTACTGCCCACCTATGAGAACGACCCCGCCAGGAACAATCGGCTGGACGGCAGGATCACCCTCGACTTCGGTCACGATTTTCTGCTCTCTACCTATTCGCCCGATCTCTTTTCGATCACCGATCCCGACGGGCTGCCGGTCGAGTATGATCTGATCTTTGACCCCATGAGGCCGTCGAAAGTGATCTTTGACTTTTCCTCTCACCCCCTCGCCACCAACACCACCTACACGCTCCACCGCGCGGCGGGGCTGACCGACGTGACCGGGCAGGTCCTGCCGGCCGCCGACCAGACCTTTGTCACCCGCGGCGAGGAGGGCTCCCTCCCCGCCAAACTGCCGCTCTACGAGACGCCGGAAAACGGCTACGTGATGCCCGACCGCTACAACACGGGCTACCGGTGCGACTATGAGGACCTGGTGGACTTCTACGAGAAGTATCCGCTGTTCGGCACTTCGTCGACCATCGTGATCACCGAGGAGCTGGCGCGCGCCTACGACTATGAGTTCTGCGGCTTTAAGCTCGCCGACGAAAACGAGCCGGACCTCGACAAAAAGAAGTCCTGCGCGATCTTTGTGATCGCGACCTCGCCGGTGTATCTGCACGACTTTTATATCGAGCGCGGCCAGATCTACAACGGCCAGTCCGGAAAGACCGGCTCCTCCTCGCGGCTGACCGTCGCGTGGATGGAGGGCAACGGCTCCGCCAGCACCGACTTCTTTAACGGCGGGAACATGACCATCTCCCACTGCTACATCCACGACGTCAGGGCCGACCACATGAAGGGCAGCGGCGGCCAGATCGTGGAGTCCTGCTACTTCCGCGACGGCGGCACCCGCAACCCGGGCGCGCACGCCGACGTGATCCAGTTCATGGGCAACTCGAGCTCTATCAACAACAACATCCTGGTCGTCGGCAACCGCTTCGATCTCCCCAACCTGCTCCATGACCACGTCGCCAACTGCTGTTTCTTCTTCAAGCCCGAGTCCTACACCGAGGGGTACGCCAACGTGCAGGCCTACGGCAACTGGCTCAACGGCGGCGGCTACACGACCTATCTCACCCCCGCCAACGGCAAAGAGAAAAACAACTATATCACCTACGAAAACAACCTCTACGGCTACGGCTATACGTTTGGCCCGCTGACCCTCTCCGGCTGGTCGAGCACGAGCGACCTGGCCTCCACCGGCGGCTCCTACGCCAACAACGGCTTTATGACCACCCTGCAGGCCGGCAGCATCGTCTTTTATGACAAGGACGGCCGGCGGGTATACAGTCTGGCCGAGATCGGCGAGTCCGGGACCATGATGGTCAACTTTGCCAACTATATGACCGTCGCCCGCAACTACCGCATCGAGGTGGTGCTGATGGACGCCGACGGGGAGATCGTCCCCTCCGCCTCGACCGGAAAGATCGGCGAGATCCGCCGCTATATCCCCGTCGCGGAATACACCGCCGCCTCCAACAAAAAGACCGTCACCGTCAAGGACAGCAGCGGCAAGGACGTGCAGGTCTCCGTCCTGATCGAGCAGCCCGACCTGCCGCACGACGTGGAAGAGACGCTGGCGCTGTCGCTGCCCGCGGACGTCACCGGCTGCACGCTGGGCGTACTCATCTACGACGTCACCGACGGCGCCCGCGATCTGATCCGCTGCTGCACGCTGGACGAGAACATCGCCGAGAACGTGCGCATCGCCCTGCCCGAACCCGCAACCTACACCGTGACCTTTGCCGACAAAGCCGGCGAGGTGATCGCCACCCGCGTGGTCGTCGAAGGGGAGGACGCCGAAGCGCCCCCGGCGCCCGCCGTCGGCGGATACGTCTTTGTCGGCTGGTCCGCCTCCTACGAGGACGTGCACGCGGACGCCCGCATCGACGCGCTCTATACGCCCGACTACGAAACCTTTGAGACCCGCGTGAGCGCGGCCGAGACTGCCGCGACGCCGGACGACGTCTTTGCCGCTCTGCGCTCCGCGCGCCGTCTGCGCTCGCTCTGGTCGGAGGAGGACCGCGCCGCCGTCCCCGCGGCGCTCGCCACGCGCTATCAGACCGTCAAAGACGCCTATGACGCCCTCTCGGCCGACGGGGCGGCAGAGCTGGCGGCGGCGCGGAACGTCGCCGCGCGGCTGCTCGTCGCGGCCGAGCCGCCCCTGTTTGAGCTGTCCGTCTATTCCGACCGTTTCTTTGCCGTGAGATGCCTGTGACGGCTCCCTCGTCTTTTGAACCGTATCCGACAAGAAAGGTGGTATCTATGCACAGATTCATTTTGAGATCGCTGGCCGTGCTGCTGTGCGCGGCGATGTGTCTGCCGCTCCTGTCGGTCGTCGCCATCGAGCGCGACGACTACACCAACGTGGCGCACCAGGACCGCGTCTACGACGAGATCCTCTTTTCCGACGTCAACGGCACAGCCGGCGTCAGCAGCGGCACCGCCGCCAAGTGGACCAAGCTCCAGCCCAAACCCGCCGCGCAGGGACAGGCGGCCGATCCGCTGGACGCGGACAACAAAGTCAAGCGGTTTTCGTCTACCGCCAACTTCTATCTGCAAAAGGACTACATCCCCACCGATCGGGCGTCGGTCTTTGCGACCGATCTGCTCGTCCCCGCCCCGACCGCGGGCGACTACCCCTCCCTGCTCACCGTCAAGATGCTGAACGTCATCGTGCTGACGCTGACCTATGACGGCGCTGCGGGCGACTATACCTACGATCTGTTCGGCCGCACCGGCAAGGTGGCGCCGAACACCTGGATGCGTCTGTCGCTCTTTGTCCGGCCGGACGAGACGCAGGGGCTGGCCGCCGCAGCCTTTGACGTACAGTTTTCGGGTGATCTGGTCGATGCAAGCGAGGGAGCGACGACGGGTTATGCCTTTTCGGAGACCGTGACCGCGTCGGGCGTGTCGATGGTCATCAACGTGACCGTCCCCGCGGGCAGTGAAGCCGGCTTTATGCTGGACGACACGTTCAGTTATATCCCGGGCGACCTGTGGGCGCCGACCCCGGCGACCGAGGGATACGGCGACCCCGGCCGCAACGTGAAACTGGACGGAAAGGTCACCCTCGACTTTGGACACGATCTGCTGATCTCGTCGGTGAGCGAAGCCATGTTCTCCGTCACCGATCCGCTCGGCGCACCCGTGGAATACGACTTTCTCTTCGATCCGCTGACCCCGTCGGTGGTCGCGTTTGATTTCGGCGCTCATCCGCTCGCCACGGACACCGTCTACACGATCCACCGCGCGGCGGGGCTGACCGACGTGACCGGACAGGTACTGCCGGCCGGCGACGCGACCTTTGCCACCCGCAGCCGGGAGGGTGAGTTCCCCTCCAAGTTGCCCGTGCTCGAGATGCCGGAGGAGGGCTGGGTGATGCCCGACCGCTACAACACCGGCTATCGGTGCGACTATGAGGATCTGGTGGACTTTTATGAAAAGTATCCGCTGTTCGGCACTTCGTCCACCATCGTGATCACCGAGGCACTGGCGCGGGCCTACGACTTTGAGTTCTGCGGCTTTAAGCTCGCCGACGAAAACGAGCCGGACCTCGACGCCAAACAGACTTTTTCGATCTTTGTGACCGCGACCTCGCCCGTGTATCTGCACGACTTTTATATCGAGCGCGGCAGCATCTCCAACGGCAAGAGCGGTCAGGCCGGCTCCTCGGAGCGGCTGACCGTCGCGTGGATGGAGGGCAACGGCTCCGCCAGCGGCGACTTTTTCGGCGGAAGCAACCTGACCCTCTCCCACTGCTACGTCCATGACGTCAAGGCCGACCACATGAAGGGCGGCGGCGATACCATCGTGGAGTTCTGCTACTTCCGCGACGGCGGCACCCGCAACCCGGGCGCGCACGCCGACGTGGTGCAGTTTATGGGCAACGCGAACGTCATCTTTAACAACAGTCTGTATTATGGCAACCGCTTTGATATCCCCCCTCTGCTCTATGAGCACGTCGCCAACTGCTGTTTCTTCTTTAAACCCGAGGCCAACATGGCCGGCTACGCCAACGTGCAGGCCATCGGCAACTGGTTCAACGGCGGCGGCTACACCACCTATCTCACCCCTGCCAACGGCAAGGAAAAGAACCTGTATATCACATACGAGCACAACCGCTTCGGCTACGGGCACAAGTGGGGATCGCCCATCATCGTCTCCTCCTGGGCAAACGCCGAGGATCTGTCCTCGACCGGCGGCTCCTACGCGGACAACGGGTATATGACGACCCTCCAGGCCGGCAGCATCGTCTTTTATGACGGAGACGGCCGGCGGGTGTATAGTCTGGCGGATATCGGCGAGTCCGGGACCGTGATGGTCAACTTTGCCAACTATATGACCGTCGCCCGCACCTACCGCATCGAGGTGGTGCTGACCGACGCCGACGGGGAGATCGTCCCCTCCGCCTCGACCGGGAAAAACGGCGAGATCCGCCGCTATACGCCCGTCTCGGAATATGAGACCGCCTCCAACGTACACACCATCACCGTCAAGGACGGAAAAGGCAACGACGTGCAAGTCAGCGCCCTGATCGAGATGCCCGATCTGCCGCACGACGTGGAACAGACGCTGGCGCTGGCGCTGCCCGCGGACGTCACCGGCTGCACCCTGGGCGTGCTGATCTACGACACCACCGGAGGTGCGAGCGATCTGATCCGCTGCTGCACGCTGGGCGAGAACATCGCCGAAAACGTGCGCATCGCCCTGCCCGAGCCCGCAACCTACACCGTGACCTTTGCAAAAGCGGACGGCACGGTGATCGCCTCCGAGACGGTCGTCGCCGGCGAGAGCGCCGAAGCGCCCCGGGCGCCCGCCGTCGGCGGTTACGTCTTTTCCGGCTGGTCGGCCTCCTATGAAAACGTACAGGCGGACGTCCGCGTCGAGGCGATCTACACGCCCGACTACGACACCTTTGCGGCCCATGTGAGCGCGGCCGAGGCTGCCGCGACGGCGGACGACGCCTTTGCCGCTCTGCGGTCCGCGCGCCTGCTGCGCGCGCTCTGGACGGCCGAAGATACGGCCGCCCTCCCCGCGGCGCTCGCGACACGCTGGCAGACGGCCACAGGCGCCTATGACGCGCTGGTCGAAGGCGCGGCGGAC
>JAGDBW010000195.1 GCA_017958845.1 Clostridia bacterium
CGCGCCCGACGCGTACCTCTGCCGCCGTCCCGCCCGGCCGGCCGCACCGCGCCAGCAGAGGATCAACACACCAAAAAAGCAAAAGAGCCGCGTCAGACCTGCGGCTCTTTTCTCTGTTTTATGCTTGCCGGACCCTCCGCCTTTCCGAAAAAAGCAGGGGGTTTTCTCAAACGAGCGCCTTTTGACAAGAAAACGACAACCAAACCGTACATTATCGCCGTCCGTTCAACCGATCGCCCGGAGTTTTTTGAGCCAGTGAAAGCGGTTGCATTTGATCGCCGCCGCCGCACATTTGAACAGCTGGTCCGAGTTGAGGCACAGCACCACCCACACGGGGTCCCATCGCCACACAAACGCGGCGAGAAACGAAAGCGGCAGGACGATCAGCCAGATGCTCACGATATCGTTCTTGAGCAAAAACGCGCCGTCGCCGCCCGCCCGCACGATCCCGGCCAGCGTCGGCATCTGATAGGCCGTACCGAAGCCCGTCACGCACAAAACCAGCAAAAACCGATCCGCGTAGACCGCGGCCGTGTCCGACAGCGAGCTGTACAGCTTCAGCACCGGCACGCGGAGCAAGAACAGTCCCAGCGACATCACGGCCCCGATGACGAGAAACATCACCTGCAGCGTCCGCGTGATCACCTTGATCTTCGGCAGACACGCCTCTTCGCTCTCCGCTTCGCCGATGGTCTTGCCGATCATGACCGCCGACGCGGCCGCGGCTCCCACCGCCATCACCTTCATCATCTGAAAGAGCGCCATCGCGGCGGAGTTGGCGGCGATCGCGGCTTTGGACAGATGCCCCATCACCGCCGTTTGCAGGGCCGTCGAGACGCCAAACATCCCGCTCACCGCCACAAAGGCCCAGCCCTTTCGGAGCAGCAGCAGCGTCGCCGCGCCGTCCACGGGCCGCGGCGGCGATCTTCTGAAGGCGAGCTTTTTGTCAAAGAAGAGCAGATAGACCAGCACGATCCCCAACTCCGCCGCCCGCGCGCACAGCGTACCGACGGCCGCGCCTCGCGCCCCCCACTCGGGAGCGCCAAAGCGCCCGAAGATCAGGACGTAGTTGAGCGAGCAGTTGATGAGGAGCGTCGAGAGAGCCGTAAAGAAGCCGATCCGCACGGTCTCCACGCTGCGCAGTGCGGCCAGCAGCAGATTGGACAGGGCAAAAAAGAGGTAGGAGTACTTGACCACCGAGAGATACGCGGCGCCCTGTTCGATCACTTCCGGCGCGTCGGAAAAGAGGCGCACCATCCCGCGCGGGGACAGCGCCGCGGCCGCAAAGAGCAAGAGAGCGACCGCCCCGCCGCACCACAACGCCGCGGTCATGATCCGCTTGATGTCCCGCAGGTTCTTCTGCCCCCAAAACTGGCTGGCGCACAGTACGGTCGCGTCGCCCAGCCCCATGATGATCTGCTGAAAAACAAATTGGATCTGGTTGACGGCGGCGATGCCCGCCAGCGCGTCCTCACTGTAGGAGCCGATCATCACGTTGTCCGCGAGATTGACGCCCAGCGTGATGATCTGGTGCAGCACCAGGACGATATACAGCGAAAAAAACGAACGATAGAATTGTTTGTCCCTGCACAGCATCAGCGACAGTCGATCTCCATTTCAAAAGCTTTGCCGTTCACGACACAGTCGACCGTCCACACGGTCAGAGAGGTACCGGGTGCGTGGCAGGGGACGCTTTCTTCCCGCACACAGATACTCTCCGCACCCGACACACGGCAGCGCAGCCCCCCCGCCTCAAAGCCGTCGTCCGTCAGGGCGGGCTTTTCCATGAGCAAAAAGCGCTCCACGCACGGCGTCCCCGCCTCCGTCTCAAACCGGTCGGTCAGGGTGATCCGATCGTCCCGCAGGACAAAGTCGCGGCGCACGCTCTTGACACGCTCTTCGGCGTACGCGCCGGACAACTCCATGCCAAAGCGATCGTCCGAGACGGTCACCTGCGTGGCTTTGTACTCCCGGCCGTTCTTCTGACAGGCGCTCGTCGGATGCGCGAGCGGGTCGCCGAACAGCGGCACGCTATGGCCGAACGACGCGCATACAAAGATCTCATAGCGCGTCTCTCGCACAAAGTATTGTCGGGTATACAGCCCGGAACCGAAATCACCAAAGATCTGCCGCCCCTCCTTCGCGATGACAAAGGAGCCGACGTCGTTGTGATTGTGAAACTCTTCGTTGTGCCCCGCCTTGGCGGCAAAGCCGTAGCAGGCGGTCTTTTTGATATACCACTCCGCGTTCCGTCCATAGCAGACCGACGGCCCGTCGGCGGCTTGCGGCACATAGGATCCGTCCAGCCACACAAATCCGCGCAGATGCAGACACCACCGGGCGGCGTTGTCCGAGAGCCGCGCGCCGGAGCAGTCGAGAGGGGTCACGGCGTCGCCGTATTCGCGGTGCAGATAGTGCATCAGGGCAGGGTGCGGAGTGGCCGTGCGCGCCCCGTCCGAAAAACTCACGGTCGCCCGCCCGGACAAAAAGACCTTTTGCAAAAAGGTCGATATACTCTTCACCTTTTCGTTCGCAAACCAGTCGATGCGCCCGCATGTGTGCTCGCGCACCATATCGGCCCACGTCACAAAAAAGCCAAAGCCGTAGTTCCAGTAGCCCACGCCCTCCGCGCAAAAACCGTCGTCGCCGTACCCGGCCAAAAAGCATTTCATCGTCGCTTCAAAGCGGGGATACAACCGCTCAAACAGATCGGGGCGGAGATTGATGACGGCGGCGCACACGCCCGCACAGCAGACGGCCGCCCAGTTGTTTGTGCAGGTTTCCCAAAAGAAAGGCGGCTCGCTCTCATCGGCATACCGGTCGATGACGCGGCTCTCCACGTTTTCGCGGACGACGCGCGCGACCGCGGGATGCAGCCGGTCGCCGAGCAGCGCCAGGATCTCCGAGAGGGCATAGCCCGTCTCTGAGGCAAACAGATCGATATGATCGCGGAGCACGTCGCCCTTGGGTTGATGAGCCGGCAGACACCAGGAGTATTCGCCGCAGATCGCCCACAGCACGTTTTCCACCTCGTCCAGATACGCCTTGTTTTCCGGCTCGATCAGGGCGAGGATGGCCGCCGCGCACATCGCTTTCCTGCGCGCAAAGTACAGCGTCTCATATCCCGCGCGATCTCCCGATTCGACAAAGCGACGGTACTCCGTCCACGGCAGGACGGGATAGGGGCGAGGCCGCGCCTCCCACATCTGCTTCAGCTCGGCGCGCATCGGCGCGTACATGTCTTTCTCGCGTACCCCCTGCCAAAAGAGAGGGTCTTTTGCCCGACTCAGATACATGACGGAACCGCCTTTCTGTTTTTGCCGGACCATCCGGTCATCTTGATTATACCATCCGGCGTTTCGATTGGCAAGGAGAGACGCGCTTTTTCCCGTTTTTTGCGCCGCGCTTTACCGCTTTCCGACAGCGCGGAGACCGGTCGCACATCAACCGGCCGACCGTGTCGAAAATAGGTATTGCATTTCTTTGCTCTATGCGTTATAATAAACAAAGATTGCGGTCGAATACTATAATAATCTAATAACTTTTTATTGAGATGAGGGACCCATGAAAGTTGTCATTCTCGCCGGCGGTTACGGCACGCGCATCTCGGAGGAGAGCGTCCTCAAACCCAAGCCCATGATCGGGATCGGAGACAAGCCCATCCTCTGGCACATCATGAAGCTGTATTCCCACTACGGATACAACGATTTCATCATCTGCGCCGGCTACAAACAGGACTATATCAAACAGTACTTTTTCGATTACTATCTGCACAACAGCGACGTCACGTTCGACCTGTCTCTCAATCGCATGGAAGTGCTTTCCAGCCATGTCGAACCGTGGAAAGTCACCGTGGTCGACACGGGACTCGACACCATGACGGGCGGCCGCATCAAACGCATCCGCCCCTTCGTGGGAGACGAGCCTTTCATGCTCACCTACGGAGACGGTGTGAGCGACGTGGATCTCAGACGGCTGGAGGCCTTCCACCGGTCTCACGGCTGTGCCCTGACCATGTCCTCCTACAACGTCGGTCAGCAGTTTGGTGTTCTCGACATCGCCGAGGACGGACACGTGACCGGCTTCCGAGAAAAGCACGCCTCGGACGGCAGCATGATCAACATCGGGTACATGATCTGCGAGCCCAAAGTGTTCGATTACATCGAGGGAGACGCCACCGTCTTCGAAAAAGAACCGCTCGAGCGGCTCTCGGCCGACGGTCAGCTCATGACGCTCCCGCATCACGGTTTCTGGCAGTGCATGGACACCGTCCGCGACAAGCAAAAACTCGAGCGTCTCTGGTCTGAGGGCAACGCGCCCTGGAAGGTCTGGAGCAACTAAAAAAAGAAAAGGAAACGACAGACAATGCTATCTGACCTCTCCTTTTTCAAAGGGAAACGGGTGTTCGTGACCGGACACACGGGCTTCAAAGGCACGTGGCTGTGCCGGATCCTTGCCCGCGCCGGCGCCGTCGTGACGGGCTATGCGCTCACACCGCCCACCAGTCCTTCGCTGTATGAGTTGACGGACACGGCCGAGCATATCCGCTCGATCATCGGAGACGTGCGCGACGCGGACGCGCTCTCCCGCGCGTTTGCCGAGGCTCGCCCGGAGATCGTCTTTCATCTGGCGGCGCAGCCCATCGTCCGTGACAGTTACAAAGAACCGCGCTATACCTATGAGACCAACGTCATGGGGACGGTCAACCTGCTGGAGTGCGTCCGCCTCGCCACCCCCTCCGTCCGCTCGGTGGTCAACGTCACCACCGACAAAGTCTATCGCAACAACGAATGGCCCTGGGGCTACCGCGAAAACGAGCCGCTCGACGGCTATGATCCCTACTCCAACTCCCAGAGCTGCTCGGAGCTGGTCACCCACAGCTATACCTCCAGTTTCTTTTTCGGGCCGGACGCGCCCGCCGTCAGTTGTGCCCGCGCGGGCAACGTCATCGGCGGCGGCGATTTTGCGCCCGACCGCATCATCCCCGACTGCATCCGCGCAGTCACGGCAGGCGAGCCGATCGGGGTGCGCAACCCCTACTCCACCCGCCCGTTCCAGCACGTCCTCGAG
>JAGDBW010000196.1 GCA_017958845.1 Clostridia bacterium
CGAAGCCGACGCCATCTTTGCCAAGATGCAGGCCGAAGCCAACGGTATGCGCGAGATGCTGACCAAACAGGCCGAAGGTTTCAAAGACCTGATCGACGCCGCCGGCGGCACCGCCGACGAGGCCGTGCGCATCATGATCGCCGACAAACTGGAAGAGCTGATGAAAGTCCTGGTCGACGCCATCAAGAACATCAAGATCGACCGCGTCACCGTCTGGGACGGGGGGCAGAACGAAAACGGCAAGACCGCGACCGCCAACTTCCTCTCCGGCATGCTCAAATCCGTCCCGCCGCTCCGCGAAGTGTTAGACCAGGCCGGCAAGCAGCTGCCCGAGCAGCTCGTCAAACGCAACGACGAGGCCCCCGCGCCGAACGCGGAGCCCAAAGCGGAGCCAAGCCGACAAGGCCGAGTGACCCCGCGGCCGACCCCGCCGACCCCGCCGAAAGCGGGGAAAACCGCCAAAAGCGCCAAAAGCGCCGCGCCAAAGCGGCGCAAAGACCCCCCAAAAAACCGCGGCGGGCGGACGCCCGCCGCACAGCGAAACAAGCGCCCGGTTCCCCCGGGCGCTTTTCACATCCCGGCACGGCGGGGCGCAGGCCGGCGCGCCCGCGCGGTTCAGAATGACCCTGCTCAACGAAACAAAGGCGAACGGCCGGGACGTCGCGCTCTTTTCCTGCGAATGCGAGGACCGGGACGGAAACATCGTGCCCGACGCCGCGGAATACGTGACCTTTTCGATCAGCACCGACGACGATCCCGCGCTGCGGGAAAGCGACGAATTTGCAAGGACCGGGACCGGAGATCGGCCGGTGATCGTCGGCACCGGCTCCGACAACACCGACCACCACAACGCAAAGAACAGCAGCCGTCAGATGTACATGGGCAGGATCACCGTCGCCGTAAAGCCCGCGAAAGGGCAGAAAACGCTGATCCTCACCGCCCACAGCCAAAACGTCGGCTACGGACAGATCACGGTCGATTTCGGATCGGGCATGGCGGCCGAGAGGGAGAACGATCCCGCCTGATCACGACCCGAAGATCGGTCTGCCGACCAAGACGAAAAAAAGGGCAACCAAAGTTACCCTTTCTGGTCGGAGTGAGGTGACAAGCACAACGGAAAGCGTTGTGCTTTGAACACGTCCGACCGTAGGTCGGGTGATACCTCCGTTTTGGCGAAGAAAAAAGGGGAAGCTTTTGCTCCCCCTGTGGTCGGAGTGAGGTGACAAGCACAACGGAAAGCGTTGTGCTTTGAACACGTCCGACCGTAGGTCGGGTGATACCTCCGTTTTGGCGAAGAAAAAGGGGAAGCTTTTGCTCCCCCTGTGGTCGGAGTGAGGTGACTCGAACACCCGACCTCTTGGTCCCGAACCAAGCGCTCTACCAAACTGAGCCACACCCCGAAATTAAGTTATCCAATTATATATCGGCTTTCTTTTGTTACATCAAGTCGCGCTTTGACGCGCTCTGAACGCGCCGGTCGCACGGCCCTTTTCAGAGCATGGACGATTATAGCACACGCAGACCGCTTTGTCAAGACGGTTGTGCGCTTTTCTCCCTCTTGACATTTTTCCCGAACGTGCTATACTCATCTTCGTTCGGAAAAACGTGCGGGACCGCCGCGGGCGGCCGCCGGAGAGGAGAGAAGGATGCGACAGAGGAGAGAGCCGCCGTATATACTGCGCGCGGCGGGGCTGTTTGTGAGAGAAAACGCCATGCCGCTCGTCGCGGCGACGGGGGCGATCGTCACCTCTGCTTTCGTGCCGCCCGACGCCGCGTGGGCGGGCTATTTTGACAAAAAGACCCTCGCCTGCCTGTTTTCGACCCTGGCGGTCATCTGCGCCCTGCGCAACGTCCGCTTCTTTGCCTTTCTCTCTCAGAGGATCGTGCGGGGCGTCGGAAACCTGCGGGCGGCCGTGCTGGCCCTGATCTGGATCACCTTTCTCGGCTCCATGCTGATCGCCAACGACATGGCCCTCCTGACCTTTCTGCCCCTCGGGCACGGCGTGCTGGTCGCTGCCCGGCAGGAAAAATACGTGCCCTTTACCTTTGTGATGCAGAACATCGCCGCCAACCTCGGCGGCATGCTCACCCCGTTCGGCAACCCGCAAAATCTCTACCTCTACGAAAAGTTCAGGATCCCCGCCGGCGAGTTTGTGGGCATCATGCTGATCCCGTTCCTCGCCTCGGTGACCCTGATGACCCTCTGCTGTCTGTGGGTGCCGCGCACCCCCGTCGGCGACGCCTCGCCCGACGCACCGGCGCCGCCGAGGGGCCGCACCGCGCTGTATCTGGCGCTGTTCGCCGTGGCGATCCTGACCGTCTTTCGCCTCGTGCCGTATCTCGTGTGCGTGGCGGCCGTGCTGGTTGTTTTGCTCGTCGCGGACCGCAAGGCCCTGCTCCGCGTGGACTACCGGCTGCTGTTGACCTTTGTCTGCTTTTTCATCTTTGCGGGCAACCTCTCCCGCATCCCGGCGGCGCGCCGCGTCCTCTCGGCCTTGATGGAAAAGAACACGCTGCTCTTTTCGGTCCTCTCCTGCCAGGTGATCTCCAACGTGCCGTCGGCCATCCTGCTCTCGCAGTTCACCGACGACTACCGGCACCTGCTCATGGGCGTAAACATCGGCGGGGCGGGGACGCTGATCGCCTCGCTGGCCTCGCTGATCACCTTCCGCGCCTATACCGCCCGCTACCGCGGCCGCACCGCCGCCTACCTCGGCCTCTTCTCAGCCCTCAACTTCGGCTTTCTCGCCGTGCTGACGGTCCTGTGCCTGTTCCTCTGATCGGCAAAAACCGAAAAGAAAAAGGCCAAACAGCCCCAAAATCCTCCCAAAAGGCAAAAACCCCCGCCCTATATACCGAAAAACCCGCACTCACCCAGTCGAGCGCGGGTTTTCTTTTTTTGTTTTGCTCCGGTCGACGGCGGCGCGGGAGGGGAGGATCACGGGTCGGCTTTTTTGCCGTCGTCCGCGGGGCTTTCGTCCGGTTTCTGATCGCCCGCCGCGGGTCTTTTGTTCGATCCTTCGCCGTCGGTGTCTCTCTCTTCTTCGCCGCCCTCTTCTTCCTCGTCTTCGTCTTCGTATTCGTCTTCTTCGTCGTACTCGTCGTATTCGTCGTA
>JAGDBW010000197.1 GCA_017958845.1 Clostridia bacterium
AGGAAAAGGCCCCGTCTCGACCAAAACCCCCCGCCTGACCCCCGTATCCGTCGCCGTCACTTCGTTCTCCTCCTCCGTCACCGACGCGCCGATGCGCCGCAGCGTCCGGGTGAGCGGCGCCATCGCGGCGGGGTCGATCCCGCGGGCCGTCACGCTTCCGCCCGTCAGCACGCCCGCGATCAGATAGGTGCCGGCTTCCGCCATGTCGCCGCCGATCCGATAGCGGCGCCCGTGCAGCGTCCGACCGCCCGTGACGCGGACTTCCGTTGTCCCGATCCCGTCGACCGATGCTCCGCACGCCGCCAAAAAACGAAGAAAATCGCAGACGTGCGGTTCCGTCGAGGCGCCGCGCAGCACGGTCGTCCCCTCGGCCCCCAGGGCGGCCAGCGCGCCGTTGACCGTCGCACCCACCGACGTCGTACCAAAAGAAAAGTCCGCGCCGCGCAGCCCCCGGCTGCCGTCCGCTTCCACATAGCCGTCGCCGACCCGTACCCGCGCCCCCAAGGCAGAAAAGACCGCCAGATGCAGATCGATCGGCCGCTCCCCCAGCGCACAGCCGCCGGGCAGGGGCAGCCGGACCCGCTCGCCGCGCGCCAGCGCCGCTCCGAGCAGATAGTAGGACGCGCGCATCATACGCGCGGCGCCGCCCTCGATCTGCGGTTTGATTGCCCGCGGCGCCCGGATGTGCACGCGATGCTCGCACCCGCCCGTCTCGTCCGTCTCCCACGCTACCTGCGCGCCCGCCTCCCGGATGATCTCGCACGCGCCGCGCACGTCGCCGATGCGGGGGACGCGCACCAGCTCACACGGGCTCCCGCACGCCAAAGCGCCAAAGAGCATCGGCAGCGCCGCGTTCTTCGCACCCGAGACGGGGACCGTCCCCCACAGCGGCCGCCCGCCTTCTATCACATAGTTTCTCATCGTTTTCTCACTTCTCTTGTCCGCCGCCCAAGCGGCAAAAACGGTCTGTATAGACAGTATATGAGCGCCGCCCGCTTCCGCGTCCTCTCCGTCCGCCCGACTTTCCGGGTCGTCTCCCGCCTCCGTCAGCCTACCACGCCCGGGACAAAAAAGAGATCGTTTCCCGCCGAAAAACAAAAAAAGCGCTCGCCCCGCCAGCCCCGACCGCGCTTCGATCCGCCCAAAAAAGCGCAAGGGAGACCCGCCCCTCTCCCCCGCGCGATTGACATGCTTCGTCGGCTATGGTATGATACCCATGACGGCCGCCCGGCGGCCAAAACAGAAAGGTGTTGTTTTCCATGTGCGGCATTTTCGGTTACACCGGCGCGCAAAACGCCGTCCGTGAGGTCATCGCGGGCCTGCGCGCCCTGGAATATCGCGGCTCCGACTCGGCGGGCGTCGCCCGGATCTCGCCCGAGGGCGCTCTGATCGTCCAAAAGTGCGCGGGCCGGCTCGACGCGCTGGAGCAGGCGCTCGCCGCCGGGGGGGACGTTTCTTCCCGCTGCGCCCTCGGACACACCCGCTGGGCGACGCACGGCGCGCCCACCGACGCCAACGCCCATCCCCACGGCACCCCGCGCGTGCAGATCGTACACAACGGCATCATCGAAAACAGCGCGGCCCTGCGCCGGCGCTGTCTGGCCGACGGATACGTGTTTGCGTCCGAGACGGATACCGAGGCGGCCGCGTTTGTCATCGACCGCTACTATCGGATCCTCGGCGACCCGATCCTCGCGCTGCGTCACGCGGCGGCCGAGTTGCGCGGCTCCTATGCCTTCGGCGTGCTGTTTGCCGATTTTCCCGACCGTCTGTTTGCTCTGCGGCACGAGAGCCCGCTGCTGATCGGCCGCCGCAGGGAGGGGAACTGCGTCGCCTCTGATCTCGCCGCCCTCGGCGAGGGGGAGCGCCGCTACCACCCGCTGGAACAAGGCGAGATCGCCTGCGTCACCCCCGACGACGTGCTCTTCTATCCTCCCGACGACGGCGCACCGTATCACAAAGACGTCCTCGTCGCCGCCGAGACTGCCGCTCCGATCGACAAGGGCGGCTACCCCCACCATATGCGAAAGGAGATCGCCGACGAGCCGCAGGCCCTGCGGGACACTCTTTTTCCCCGCATCAGGGACGGGCTTCCGGATTTTTCGGCGGACGGGCTCGATCTCGACCGCCTGCTCGCCTCGCCGCGCGTCTGGTTCGTCGCTTGCGGCACCGCCTGCCACGCCGCCCGGCTCGGCGCCTCCTCTTTCGCCCGCCTGGCAGGGATCGACGCCCGCGCCGAGGTCGCGTCCGAGTTTCGCTCTGCGTGTCCCATGCCGGACGCGCGGGATACGGTCATCGCCGTCTCCCAGTCCGGCGAGACGGCCGACACCCTCGCCGCTCTGCGAGCGGCGCGTGAGAGCGGCGCCCGGACCGTCGCCGTCGTCAATACAAAAGGGTCTGCCATCGCCCGCGCCGCGGACTGCGCCGTCTGCACCGAGGCGGGGGTCGAAGTCGCCGTCCCCGGCACCAAGACCTTTGTCGCCCAGGTCGCTCTGCTCCGCCTGCTCGCCTGTGCTCTCGGCCGCCGCGCCGGACGGATCGGCGACGACGAGGCCGCGCGCCTCTGCCGGGAGCTTTCGGAGCTGCCCGACCGCCTGACCCGCCTTTTTGACAGAGAAGAGGAGATCGTCGCGCTCTCCCGCCGCTTTCATCGCACCTGCAGCGGCTTCACCTTCTTTATCGGACGGGGCGAGGACAGTATCATCGCGGCCGAATCCGCCCTCAAACTCAAAGAGATCGCCTACGTCCCGAGCGAATCCTACCCTGCGGGAGAACTCAAGCACGGCAGCATCGCGCTCATCGAGCGCGGTACGCCCGTCGTCGCTGTCTGCTCCGTGCCCTCCCAGCGCGAAAAGATGCTCTCCTCTCTGCGCGAGGTCGCCTCACGCGGAGCGTCGGTGCTCACGTTTGCGGCCTGCGACCCCGACGGCGCGCTGCGAGCGGCCTCAGAAGCCGTCTTCTGCGCCGCCGACGATCCCGCACCCCTCACCGATCCGCTCCTGGTCGCGGCGGCGCTCCAGCTTTTCGCCTACCACGTCGCGCGCCAAAAAGAGTGTGAGATCGACCGACCCCGCAACCTCGCCAAATCCGTCACCGTCGAGTGACCGCACCCGGCGGGATGCGCATCGCACTTTTACTTGTCGACTTCTCCCGCTCTCCCCGTCCCAAGACGCGCACGCATCAGCGCCATCGCGCCGTTTCGACCCGTGCTGAAAAACGCCCAAAAACGGTTCATGCAAGGGCATCTTCGAATATTCAGGCAAAAATGGTCATCCAACGCTTTTCAAATAATGTTTCGTGTGCTATCATGAGAAACGGATAAAGAACCATTTTGAAAAAACCAACCGAACCCAAAAACCACGGTGCGGAAACGATTGTCAGAGAATCCCTCAACCGATCACAAAAAAGAAAGGATTCACATTATGCAAGATGAACGAAACAATCTCCCCTATGAACTCAGACCTCTTTCCCCTTGGCACTATTTCGGTCTCGACATTCTCTATACCATACCGATCATCGGCTTTATCATTCTGATCTGCCATGCGATCGGCGCCGCCAACGTCAACAAAAGGAACTTCGCGCGTTCTTTCTTTTGCGCGTTCGTGATCATGCTGATCCTTGTCTTCATCATGTACGTGACCGGCGCAAGTGCCAACGTGCTGCAAAGATTGATCCGATAATGCAGGTTGATCTCACCGACGGCGCGCCCCGCCGCCTACCGCGCCGCGGCGTTCGTCGGAGAGCCCGCGTCTGCTCCACCCCGTTGTATGCCCCTCCCGCGCAAACACGCCCCCTTGAAAAAGCATGACTCCCCCTTCGCAAAACACGACTCTCCCCGCGCAAAAACCGCGATCTCCCCCGCAAAAAAAGAAAGAGAGCCCCCGCGCCCTCCGCGCGGGGTCTCTCTTTGCGTCGCCTGCTTGATCGTTTCGCCGGGCCGTCCCCGACGACAAAAAAACAGCCCCGCCGAAAAGCGGCGGGGCCTCTCTCATTGTTCGGTCTTCTCCGCGGGTTTTTGCCCGGTCTTCTCCTCGGGCTTTTTCCGTTCTTTTCCCGAGTGGCCGTATCCGTATTGAGCGGCATAGGCATACCCTTTGTAGGAGC
>JAGDBW010000198.1 GCA_017958845.1 Clostridia bacterium
CCGCCCTCGCCCCACCCGCTTTTGTGAGTTGCTCTATTTACTTTGCTTTTTGTATATGGTATACTAAAGCGGATCGCGCCGGATACCCGATCCCGCGTCCGCCCCTGTCATCCCCCTATCCTGTTTTTGACGGTCGAGTACCGATTCGACCGGGAAAGGCGACCCCATGGCCGAAAACGGAAAGAGACGCATCCTGGCCGTCTACGATCTGCTCCTCAGGCGCACCGACGAGCGCCACTATCTGACCGAACGCGAAATGGCCGGGGAACTCGAAAAGCAGGGCTTTCGCGTCGAGCGCAAGACCGTCTACGACGACGTGGCCGCGCTCGACGAGTGCGGCGTCTCCGTGGAGCACAAACGCGGCAAAGGAGGCGGCTACTGCCTTGTCAAGCGCCCGTTTGAGACCGCGGAGCTCAAGCTGCTCATCGACGCCGTCCAGGCCTCCAAATTCATCACGGCCAAACGCTCCGAAGCCCTGATCCAAAAGCTGCTCGCCTTCTCCTCCGACTACGAGCGCCGCTCGCTCGACCGCGAAGTCTACGTTGAGAATCGCCTCAAGAGCGAAAACAACGACATGCTCTACACCGTCGACACCCTCCACGCCGCCCTGTCCGACAACCGCCGCGTGCGTTTCGTCTACCACGAGTGGATAGTCGAGGGAAAGCTCGCCCCCCGTCACGGCGGCGCCGACTACGAAGTCAGCCCCTACCTGCTCGTCTGGGACGACGAAAACTACTATCTCATCGCCTACCACGCGCCGACCGACAGTCTCCGCCACTACCGCGTCGACAAGATGAAAAACACTCGCCTCACCGACCTGCCCCGCGAGGGCGAGGAGGTCTTCGGCCGCCTCGATCCCGCCCTGTACGCCAGGAGCACCTTCGGCATGTACGGCGGCCGCGAAGAGGTCGTCCGCCTGCGCTGCGACGTATCGCTCGCCGGCGTGATCATCGACCGCTTCGGGCTCGATCTGCCCCGGCGCCCCTCGGCCGACGGACGGACGTTCGAGATCTCGCCCCGCGTCCGCGTCAGCCCGGTGTTCCTCGCGTGGCTGATCGGCTTCGGAGACAAGATGCGCGTCCTCTCCCCCGCCTCCGTGCGGCAGGAAGCGCTCGACCTGCTCTCCCGCGCCGGGACAGTCCTGCGCGACCCCGACGCGCCGCCCGCCGTGACCTGACCCGCCGCCCGCTCCGCGTCAAAAAGCCCCGCGCCGAAAGCGATACGGCCCGCCTCTCCCGGCCAAAACCGGCCAAAAACCGCAAAACCCCCGCCCCCTTTTCCAAAATACGACAGATACAACGACATTTTTGATAGATAGGAAACGTGATGTTTGAGATTTTGCAGAGACGACCACTCAACCCGACCGTAACTCTCCTGCGCGTCCTCGCCCCGCGTGTGGCCCGGACGGCCCGGCCCGGCCAGTTCATCATCCTGCGCGTCGACGCGGACGGCGAGCGCATCCCGCTCACCGTCGAGGACTACGACCGCGAGGCCGGCTGGGTCGAGATCGTGTTCCAGATCGTCGGCGCCACCACCGAGCGGCTCAACCGCCTCCGCGAGGGCGACTGCCTGCACGATTTCGTCGGCCCGCTCGGCCGCCCCACCGAAACCGAGGGCCTCTCCCGCGTCGCGGTGATCGGCGGCGGCGTCGGATGTGCCATCGCCCTCCCCGTCGCGCGTCAGCTCTGCCGCGACGGCGCCGCCGTCGACAGCGTGATCGGCTTCCGCACCCGGGGCCTGGTGATCTTTGAGGACGAGTTCCGCGCCGTCTCCGACGGCTTCCGGCTCATGACCGACGACGGCACGGCGGGAGAAAAAGGCCTGGTCACCGACGCCCTGCGCGCGCTGATCGAGAGCGGCCGCGCCTACGACCGCGTCTTTGCCGTCGGCCCTCTTGTGATGATGAAGTTCGTCTGCCGCCTGACCGCCGAATACGGCATCCCGACCGTCGTGAGCATGAACCCCATCATGATCGACGGGACCGGCATGTGCGGCGGCTGTCGCCTCACCGTGGGCGGCAAGACCCGCTTCGCCTGCGTCGACGGCCCCGATTTCGACGGCCACCTGGTCGACTTCGACGAGGCGATCTCCCGCGCCTCCCTCTACCGCGACGAGGAGCGCCGCGCACACGAAAAGACCTGCAGACTGTTGGAGGAGGCCGACAAGCATGGCTGAAAAAACCCCCGCCCGCTGCCCCATGCCCACCCTCGACGCCGCCGCCCGCGCCCGCACCTTTGACGAGGTCGCGCTCGGCTATACCGAAGAGCAGGCCCGGGCCGAAGCCGCCCGCTGCCTCGGCTGCAAGACCCGCCCCTGCGTCTCCGGCTGTCCCGTCGGCGTGCTCATCCCCGATTTTCTGGCCGCCGTGCGAGAGGGCGAGTTCGAGCGCGCCTACGAGCTCATCACCCGCCGCACCCGCCTGCCCGCCGTCTGCGGCCGCGTCTGCCCGCAGGAGACCCAGTGCGAACAGAAGTGCGTCCGCGGCCTCAAAGGCCAGCCGGGCGCCATCGGCGCGCTGGAACGGTTCGTCGCCGATCGTCACCGCGCCCACGCTTCTCCCCTGCCGCCAAAGCAGCCCGACCCCGCCGCCCCGAAAGTCGCCGTGAGCGGCTCCGGCCCCGCCGGCCGGTCCGGCGCCGGCGAGCTCGCCGCCCGCGGCTACGCC
>JAGDBW010000199.1 GCA_017958845.1 Clostridia bacterium
AGAATAACATAAACATTATACATTATATCAAGAAATGAGGATTTGTCAAGACGTCCGATCGCCCGGCGCACGGGCGCGCCCCTGCCGGGCCCGGGACGACCCGCAACGTCCAAAATACGGCGGGAAAGCCAAAACCCCCCGCCGCAAGCAAAAGAGCGCTCGGTTGACAACCCGGCGGAAATGTGGTATGATGTCAGCAAAGCCGCTCTATTGTCGGTAGAGGCGATAGAATCCCCCGATGCGTAAACAAAACGAGACATTTTTTCGTCAGGGGCCGCGCGGACGGCACACCCTCCGCCAGCCCGCCCCGAAAGGAACACCTATGACCGAAGAAGATCTGCGCCGCAAGGTGGCGCGCAACCTCGCCTACTATCGCCGCCAGATGGGGCTGACGCAGACGGAGTTGTCCGAGCGCATCAACTATTCTGACAAGTCCGTGTCCAAATGGGAACGCGCCGAAGGCATCCCGGACCTGTACGTGCTGACCCAGCTGGCCGACATCTTTTGCGTGTCGGTGGAGGATCTGCTGGCCGACACGGTGCGCCGCCGCCGCATCGCCAACCCGCGGCAGCGGATCGTGATCACCATGCTGGCCGTCGGGCTGGCGTGGCTGGTCGCTACCGTCGCGTTTGTCGCTCTGGCCATCGTCTTTCCGACCGGAAAGCTCAACTGGCTCTCCTTTATCGTCGCCATCCCGGTCTCGGCGGTGATCCTGGTGGTCTTTGCCTGCCTGTGGGGGAACCTTTTGCACCGCTTTTTGTCGGTGTCGCTGTTGGAGTGGGGCTTTACCGTGACGCTCCACCTCTCCCTGTCGCTCTCCATCACGCCGCAGAACGTCGCCCTGGTCTACATCGCCTGCGGGGCTCTGCAGGTCATGACGGTGCTGTGGTTTGTGCTCGTGCGCACCCGACACCAGGCCCTGCGTATGTGACGGTCTGCCGTCCCCGCAGCGTCCGCGCCGCCCGTCCGGGCGGCTTTTTTTGTTTTTTCGGAGGGGGCGGCGTACAGGGGCGGCGTTCTCGGCGTTCCTTTTGTATTGAGTATTTTGATATTGTAATTCGCGCGCACATCGTGTATAATAGGATCGGATTTATATCAAGCGGCGCCGAGCCGCACAAAGAGAGGAAGATCGTATGGGAATCATCAAGGCAACCTTCAACGCGCTGGGCGGCAGTCTCGCCGACTCGTGGCTCGAAGTCATCGAAGCCGACGCCATGTCGGACACGACCGTCTTGACCAAAGGGGTCAAAGTCCGCAAAAACGACCGCCGCAACAACAACCGCCGCGGCACCGAGGACTATATCTCCAACGGCTCCATCATCCACGTCGGGGAGGGGCAGTGCATGCTGCTCGTCGACGGCGGAAAGGTCGTGGACTTCTCCGCCGAAGCCGGCTACTACAAGGTGGACAACTCCACCGCCCCCTCGCTCTTTGCCGGCGACTGGGGAAAGGCGTTTGTCGAGGCCTTTGCGCGTATCAAATACAGCGGCGTCGCCCCCACCAAGCAAAAGGCGCTCTACATCAACATGCAGGAGATCAAGGGCCTGCGTTTCGGCACCAAGGCGCCGGTCAACTATTTTGACAAGTTTTACAACAGCGAGCTGTTTTTGCGCGCGCACGGTACCTATTCCGTCAAGATCACCAACCCCCTGCTCTTTTATATCGAGGCGATCCCCAAAGACCGCGACCGCGTGGACATGAACGACATCAACCTGCAGTACCTCTCCGAGTTTCTCGAAGCTTTGCAGGCGGCGCTCAACCAGATGTCGGTGGACGGCATCCGCATCTCCCACGTGGCTTCCAAGAGCCGGGAACTCTCAAAGTACATGGCCGAGGAGCTGGACGAAGACTGGAACCGCACCCGCGGCATGGAGATCCAGGCGGTCGGCATCGCCTCCATCTCCTACGACGAAGAGTCGCAAAAACTGATCAATATGCGCAACCAGGGCGCCATGCTCGGCGACCCCACCGTGCGCGAGGGCTATATGCAGGGCGCCATGGCCCGCGGCTTTGAGGCCGCCGGGTCCAACTCGGCCGGCACCGCCGCGACCTTTATGGGCATGGGCGTCGGCATGGGCGTGGGCGGAAACATGTTTGCCGCCGCCAGCGCGGGCAACCAGGCGCAGATCGAGCGGCAGCAGGCCGAGCGCAAAGCCGCCGAAGCCGCCGCCGCCCAAAAGAACGCCTGGAAATGCGCCTGCGGCACCGAAAATACCGGAAAGTTCTGCGTCGAGTGCGGTCAGCCCCGCCCCGCCCCCGCGGGTGAATGGACCTGCGCCTGCGGCGCCAAAAACAGCGGCAAGTTCTGCACCGAATGCGGCAAACCCCGGCCCGCCTCCGACAAGTGGACCTGCGCCTGCGGCGCCGAAAATACCGGCAAGTTCTGCACCGAGTGCGGCAAGGCGCGTCCGTGACCATGGCTGACGAATACGGCGCGTTCAAAGAGGCGGCGACCGCGTCCTCGACGGTCGCCTACCTGTGCCCCAACTGCCGGGCGGGGCTGATCTTCGACCCGTCGACAGGTCGCTTTGCGTGTGAGTTCTGCCTGTCCGACTTTTCGGTCGAGGAGCTGGCCGGCACCGACGCCGCCGCCAGGGCAAAAGCGGCCGAGGAGGCGGGCGAGGAGTTCTGCTCGCACATGAACGACTACGTCTGCCCCAACTGCGGGGCGGAGATCATCGCGGACGAGAGCACGGCGGCGGATTTTTGCTGCTATTGTCACAACCCGATCGTCTTGCAGGGAAAGCTGGTCGGACAGATGAAACCCGACAAGGTCGTGCCCTTTGAGATCGACCGGGCCGAGGCCGAACGCCGCTTTCTCGGCTGGGCCAAAAAGCGCGTCTTTGCCCCCCGCGACTTTACCGGCGCTCCCCAGCTCGAAAAGATGCAGGGCATCTACTATCCCTTTTGGGTCACCGACGCCGACACCGCCGCCGAGATGAACGCCCGGGCCACGCGCGTCCGCCGCTGGCGCCAGGGCGACCGCCTGTATACCGAGACCTCCCACTTTCGCGTGTAGCGGTCGGGCGATATCCACTTTGAGGACATCAGCACCTCGGCTCTCACCGAAGCGGACAAAAAGATGCTGGAGGGCGTGCTGCCCTACGAATCCAAAAAGCTCATCCCCTTTACCTCCTCCTATCTGACCGGCTTTGTCGCCAAAAAGCGGGACGTGGAACGCGCCGCCGTCACCGACGAGGTGCGCGGCCGCATGAACAGGTACGCCAACGAACTGCTCCGCGCCACGGTCAAGGGCTATACCACCGTCCAGGTCGAGAGCTGCCGGGTGCAGGTCTATCACAGCAACTGGGATTATACTCTCTTTCCGATCTGGATGCTGGTCTACCGCGGCCGAAAAAAGGACTATACCTTTGCTCTCAACGGCTCGAGCGGCAAGATCTGGGGAGAGGTGCCCGTCAGCCGGCTCAAACTCTGGCTGTTCGGCGCCATTCTCGCGGCCGCCGCCTTCGGGCTGGCGTGGCTTTTGGGAGGTGCGGTGCTGTGAAACGACTTGCCACTCTCCTTTTTGCCGTTGCCGTGACGGTGTGTCTGCTCTCGGTCATGGTCCTGCCCGCATCGGCGGCGCCCGCGGGTCCGTACGTGTACGGCGGCGGTCTGCTTTCGGCCGAGCAGTCGGCGGCCCTGGAGACGGCGTTTGCGGCCGCCTCCGAACGCACGGGCGTGGGGTTCTACTTTTTTGACGGCGGCACCACCGAGCGCACCAGGTCGTATATCGGATCCGCGCTGTCGCTCTCCCCGACCGACGACGCGGTGGTACTCTCGGTGTACCGCACCGACGAGTGGCACTACAACCTGGACACCTGGGGCAAGGCCGATTCGGCCGTCACCGACAAAGAAGTCGATCGCCTCCTCGACGCCCGGGACGTGTACGACAATCTCAAAGCCGGCCGGATCTACGAAGGCGCGCTGGCCTTTTTGCCCCTCGCCGAGCGGGCCGTGACCGGGACGCTCCGCCCCGCGGCCAAAAAGATGGTCGTCTGGTCACTCGCCTGGGCGATCGTCGCGGCGGCCGCGGGCATGATTCCGGTGGTCCTGCGCTACAAGATGAAGATGAGAGCCACCAACTATCCGCTCGACAAATACGCTCGTCTGCAGCTCGACCGCGCCGACGATCAGTTCCTCCGCACCACCGTCACCTCTACCGTCGTCGCCTCCGGCTCGTCCGGCAAGAGCGGCGGCGGAGGCGGCGGAGGCGGACATCGCGGCGGCCGCTGACGACCCCTTCCGGCTGCGGTCGGCCGGGTTTGTTCTCTCATCGGGCCCATCCTCTCATTCTTTTGTGAAAGCGTGCACTTTGCATGAAGTCTACCATCAAGGAAGACCTCCGGGCCGAGTTTTCGGAGCTCAGACAGTCCTTTACGTTCAAAAACTTTTGTATGGTCAACGCGGGGATGCTCATGGTGGCCGTCGGCGTCTACTTTTTCAAAGCGCCCAACGGCTTTTCCACCGGCGGCGTCAGCGGCTTTTCCATCCTCTTTTCGCGTCTGCTCATCCGCTTCTGGCCCGATTCGGCCGTGACGTCGCTCTTTTCGATGGCGACGATCAACCTGCTGCTCAACCTGCTGCTGCTCATGGTGGGCGTCGCCTTTTTGGGCCGAAAGGTCGGCCTCTCCGTCGTTTGCTGCACCCTCACCTATTCGCTGATGGTGTGGCTGCTCGAGCGGTTCGTGCCTCTGTCGATGATCCCGGGGACGGTCGTCACCGAGACGGGCGTGACGCTGACCGACCAGCCGTTTTTGGAGCTGATTCTGGCCATTTTGCTGACCGGGTTCGGCGGCGCGCTGCTCTTTTATACCGGCACGTCCACCGGCGGCACCGACATCCTCGCCATGATCATGCGCAAGTATACCAACATGGAGATCGGCCGCGCGCTGCTGTGCTGCGACGCTCTGATCGCCTGCTCCGCGTTTTTTGTGGTGGGCATCAAGGCCGGGCTCTATTCGATCCTCGGCCTGCTCTCCAAGTCGCTGCTCATCGACAACATCATCGAGAGCATCCGCACCTGCAAGTGCTTTTTCGTCATCACCTCCCGCCCGGAGGAGATCGAGCCGTTTATTCTGGAAAAGCTGCACCGCTCCGCCACGGACGTCAAGGCGGTCGGCGTCTACTCCCACTCCGACAAACACGTTTTGATGACGGTCTGCCGCCGCCAGGAAGCCAATATGCTGCGCCGCTGCATCAAAGCGCTGGATCCGCAGGCGTTTGTGATCATCACCAACTCCAGCGAGATCGTGGGCAACGGTTTTTTGCCCGAATGACCCATGCCCGGACGGGCAAAAAGAAAAAACAAGAAAACGGACCGCTATGACAACCATACAGATCGTATTGCTCCTTTTGTTCGGCGTCACCTACGTTTTGATGATGGCGCTCTCGCGGGCGCGGCCCTACGTCGCTCTGTCCGCGGCCGTCGTGTTTGTGCTGTTGGGCGTGATCCCGGGGACCGGCTTTGACTACGGGCTGCTCTCCGCCGTCTCGCAGATCGACTGGAACGTGCTGCTCATGATCGCCGGCACCATGGGGCTGGTGGCGCTCTTTATCGACTCGGAAATGCCCAAGCGCATGTCCGACCTGTTGATGTCAAAGATGCCCAACGTGCGCTGGATGATCGTCATCCTCTCGCTCTTTGCCGGTCTGGTCTCGGCCTTTGTGGACAACGTGGCGACGGTGCTCATGATCGCGCCGGTCGCGCTGGCCGTGTGCCGCAAGCTGGACGTCAACCCCGTCGCGCCCCTCATCTGCATCGCCGTCTCCTCCAACCTGCAGGGCGCGGCGACGCTGGTGGGCGACACCACCTCGATCCTGCTCGGACGGGCGGCGCACCTCGACTTTATGGACTTTTTCTGGGATCAGGGCCGGCCGGGGATGTTCTTTGTGGTGGAGGCGGGGGCGCTGGCTTCCGCGTTTCTCATCGTGTGGATGTTCCGCCGCGAAAAACAGCCGCTCGAACACGGCCCGATCACCGAGGTCGAGGACCGGGTGCCGACCGTCTTGCTCTTCGGGGCCATCGCCACCCTGATCGCCGTCTCCTTTATCCCCTACAAAGACATGGCCGACGGCGGCATCTACAAGCCCGATATCACCAACGGCCTGATCTGCATGACCTTTTTTGTCATCGGGCTGATCCGCGACGTCATCCGCCGCCGCGACAAGACCCGGCTCAAAGCGATGGTCGCCGAGATCGACTACAGGACCCTTTTGCTTTTGGCCTCGCTCTTTGTCGTCATCGGCGGCATCACCCGCGCGGGCATCATCGACAAGATCGGGGCCGCCATCTCCACCCTCGGCGGCAGCGGCTCGCGCGCCAACATCTTTCTCATCTATACGGTAATCGTCTTTGTGTCGGTGGGCTTTTCCGCCTTTATCGACAACATCCCCTACACCGCCACCATGCTGCCCGTCGTGGCCAGCATCGCGGCCGCGCTGTCGGGATCGGGCGGGCTCGCCGTGGATCCCAAACTCTTTTATTACGGACTGCTCTGCGGAGCGACCCTGGGCGGAAACCTGACGCCCATCGGCGCGTCCGCCAACATCACCGCCATCGGCCTCTTACAAAAAAACGGCTACGACGTGCGCTCCCGCGACTTTTTGCGCATCGGGGTACCGTTTACCCTGACGGCCGTTCTGGTCGGTTATGCGCTCATCTGGCTATTTTGGCATCCATAAACCACGCTCCGCCATCACGCCAGAAGGGAGGACGACATGCTCTATCTCAACGATCTGCGCGTCTGCGGCACCATCGAGCCGATCGCGGTGGACCCGCGCCATCTGCGCGCGTCCTGGCGGCTCACCTCGGACCTGACCGGCGTG
>JAGDBW010000200.1 GCA_017958845.1 Clostridia bacterium
CGGTGCCGCCCAGGTTCCTCGAGATCAACGAGCGCGCGTTTGCCGCCGGGCGGGATATGGCGATCGGCTGACGCGCCGCGCCGCCCCCGACCGCTTTGGGTCGAGGCGGGCGGAGACGCCGTTGTCTTTGTTTTTTTCTTCGTATCTTTTTCGTATCTTTGTTTTTTATCCGTTTCGGCGGACTGGATCGAGGCGGAAATCTGTTTTGTTTGGTACGCAGGGCTGCTTTGGCCCTGTCGTGCGGAAAGCCTCAGGGATGAAAAAACGTTATTTTTTGCCCGACGTGGAGTGCATCGACCGCGAAGAGCTGGCTCGCATGCAAACCGAAAAACTGAAAAAGCAGGTGCGACACGTCTATGAAGCCGTGCCTTTTTATCGGCGGAAGATGGATGACGCGGGTGTGGTGCCCGACGACATCCGAACGCTCGGCGATATCGTCAAGCTGCCCTTTTTGTCCAAGGCGGATCTGCGGGACGCATATCCATTTGGCCTTTTGGGCGCGCCGCTCGCCGACTGCGTGCGTATCCAGTCCACTTCCGGCACGACCGGGAAGCGGGTGGTCGCCTTTTATACCCAAAAAGATATCGATCTGTGGGAGGAATGCTGCGCGCGCGCTTTGACGGCGGCGGGCGTCTCCCGCGAGGATGTGATCCAGGTCAGCTACGGCTACGGTCTGTTTACCGGCGGAGCGGGACTGCACGGAGGCGCGCACAAAGTGGGGGCGCTGACGCTGCCGATGTCCAGCGGGAACACCGAAAGGCAGATCAATTTTATGATGGATCTGGGGGCGACGGTGCTGTGCTGTACCCCCTCCTACGCCGCCTACCTCGGCGAAGCCCTGAGAGAACACGGCTACGAGCCGGAGGATATCCCGCTCAAAGCCGGCATTTTCGGCGCGGAGCCGTGGTCGGAGACCATGCGTCGGGAGATCGAGCAGGCGCTGGGCATCAAGGCCTATGATATCTATGGCCTGACGGAGATCAGCGGGCCGGGCGTGGCCTTTGAGTGTGCGGAACAAAACGGGATGCATCTGTGCTGCGATCACTTTTTGGCGGAGGTCATCGACCCCGATTCCGGGCGGGTACTGCCGCCGGGCGAACGGGGCGAGCTGGTGCTGACGTGTCTGGACAAAGAGGCGTTTCCGCTGCTGCGCTATCGCACGCGCGATATCACCGTCCTCGACCCGTCGCCCTGCCCTTGCGGCCGCACGCATCTGCGTATGCGCAGGCCCATGGGCCGCACAGACGACATGCTCATCATCCGGGGGGTCAACGTCTTTCCTTCTCAGATCGAGACGGTGCTCCTGGAAATGGGCTATCCTCCGCACTATCGCATCGTCGTCGACCGTGTCAACCATACCGACACGCTGGACGTGGACGTGGAGATGACGGCCGGGATGTTCTCTGACCGGATCAAGGATCTGACCGAGCGTGAGGCGGCGCTGACGAGAGCGCTGCGCGATATGCTGGGCATCACCGCCAAAGTCCATCTGGTCGCGCCGAAAAGCGTGGAGCGCAGCGAAGGAAAAGCCGTGCGCGTCATCGACCGGAGAAAGCTGGTCTGAAGCTGTCTTGTCGCTCCCATGCGGGAGCGGTATCGTGTATCGTACGTCCGGGGATCACGTCGCCCGGACGGTCAACGGCCGGGGCGGATGTGTGCGGGTTTTCTCCGCCCGCTGCCGGTCGCGAAAGGAGTTGTTTATGTCTGTTTTGCAGTTGTCGGTCTTTGCCGAAAACAAGCCGGGGGCGCTGATCGAGATGACGCGGCTCCTGGGAGAGGCGGGGGTGAACATCCGCGCGCTCTCGCTGGCGGACACCGCCGATTTTGGCATTTTGCGTCTGATCGCGGACGACCCGGAAAAGGCCGGGCGGGTCCTGACCGATCACGGGTACGTCGTGCGGATCACCCCCGTGATCTGCGCCGAGATGCCGGATGAACCGGGAGCTCTGGCGCACATCCTGCTCACGCTCGAAAGGGCCGGGATCAATATCGAGTATACCTACGCCTTTATCGCCCGCCACGCGGAGAACGCCTACGTCGTGCTGTCGGTCAGCGACTGCCGGGCGGCCGAGACGACCCTCGCCGCCGCGGGAGTGGGACTGCTCACCGCCGACGCGGCAAAATTCGGCGCGTCATGACAAAGACGGACCTGTGCACGTTGTTTGCCCGCGGCCCCGTGTTCTTTGACGGGGGGATGGGCACGATGCTGCAAGCGCGGGGGCTGGCCCCGGGTATGGGCGCGGAAAACTGGACGATGAGCCACCCGCAGATCGTCCGTCAGATCCACCTCGACTATCTGGAAGCCGGCGCGCAGATCATCAAAACCAACACGTTTGGCGCTAACCCCCTCCATTATCCTCATTTTGACGAGATCATCCGCTGTGGGATCGGACTGGCCAAAGAGGCGGTCGAACGATCCGGGCGGCCGGCTCTCGTCGCCTATGACGCGGGGCCTCTGGGACGGATGCTCCGCCCGCTGGGGCCGCTCGACCCGGACGAGGCGTACGGATCCTATGCCGATATGATGACCTGCGCCGAGGGGGCCGGAGCGGATCTGATCCTGATCGAGACGCAGACGGACCTCGCGGAGATGCGCGAGGCGCTGCGCGCGGCCCGAGCGGCGACCCGCCTGCCGGTGATGGTCACCGCGACCTTTGACAACGCCGGGCGGATGCTCTGCGGCACGCCTCCCGAAGTGTCGGCGGTGGTGGCCGGGAGTCTGGGCGCCGTCGCCGTGGGCGCCAACTGCGGGACCGGCGCGTCGGATATGATCCCCCTGCTCGCGCGGATGCGCCGGGCGACGCCCCTGCCCCTGATCAGCAACCCCAACGCAGGTCTGCCGCAGACGGTGGAGGGGAGACTGCTCTATCCGGAGGGCCCCGATCTGTTTGGCGCCCGGGGTCCGTCTCTGATCGCCGCGGGCGCGTCGGCGGTGGGAGGATGCTGCGGGACGACCCCCGATTGTATCCGTGCGCTGATCGAAGCGTGTCGGGGCGTCTCGCCGCCGACGGCGTCGTCTGCTCCCGTCATGCTCGCCTCTGACCGGGTCGTCTTTGACGCGGCTTTGGTCACTCGGTCGGCTGTGACGTGGGTGGACGAGGTACGCGGCGCGCTGCTCAATGACGACGCCGACACGGCGGCCGAAGCGCTCTCCGACGCGGCGGAAGACGAGCCGTCTCTTATGGGACTGAATCTGTGCGGCGCGGCCGGCCACGAGGCGGCGCTGGGTGCGCTGTTGTCGCAGATCACCTACATGATCCACACGCCGCTGTGCGTGACAGCGGACGACGCGGCGATGCTGCGCGCGTTTTTGCGCGGGTATGTCGGACGCGCCGGGGTCTTTGGCTGCTCCGCCGCACACGAGGCCGAGTGCCGCGCGGTGTGCCGTGAGTGGGGCGCCCTTTGGCTGTCGTGATCGGCGTGGCGCATGCCGGTTGAACACTGTCAATCACTACGAGGCCTCTCGAGGCCAATGACAACAAAAAAGGAGAAAGGATATGAACAGGATCATTGCGGTCGTGGGGATGTGCGGCTCGGGAAAGAGCGAGCTGACAAAATACTTTTTGGAGGATGGATTTGACAGCGTACATCTGGGCGACGTGACCATGAAGGAACTGAAAAAACGCGGCCTGCCGGTGTGTGAACAAAACGAGCGTGCGATCCGCGAGGAGGTGCGCGCGACCTACGGCCTGGGCGCTTACGCGATCCTGCTCTACCCCGAGATCGAGGAGAAGGCCGAAAAGAAACCGCTGGTGCTGGACGGGCTCTACTCCTGGTCGGAGTACCTCTATCTCAAAGAGAAGTTGGGCGACCGGCTGTCGGTGTGGGCGATCGTGACCGACGCGTCCATCCGCCGCGAGCGGCTGGCCAAGCGCCCCGTGCGGCCGCTGACGGCTGAAGAGGTCGATCGCCGCGACAAATCGGAGATCGAGAATCTGGAAAAAGGCGGCCCGATCGCCGCCGCCGACAAGTATCTGATCAACAACGGTACGCCCGCCGAACTGCGCGCGCAGTACGAGCGTTTGATGGGGCGCTGACTAAAAAACGAAAAAGAAACAGACCCGCCGATGCGGGTCTTTTTTCTCTTTTTCGGGGTGTGTCTGAGAGGCGTTTTTACGGCACGTATCCGCCGCACAGGAGCGGGGCGAGAGCGTCCAGCTGTTCCGCACGGGAGACGGAGGTGAGCGGGATCACCTGGAAAGGCTGACGCATACACTCGGCCAAAACGGCCGTCTGGACGTCAAACCCCTCCCTTTTTGCCTCCTCCGTGAGACGTCGGAGCATCGCGCGGTTGTGCGGGGTATCGTAGCTTTTTGCAAGCGAGGGAGAGACGTCGGCGCCGCTCGCCATCCGGGCGAACCAGCCGTGCGCCGTGGAGGCGTAGGGGATGAGCGGCGTGCCCGTCTCGCGGTGGAAGGCCAGCTCCGCCTCGCCCGTCACGACGAGCGTGGGGTCCATGGCGGCGCGTCCCGCGTCGGTGAGAGAAGCGGGGCTGTACATATCGGAGACGGCGGAAAAGCCCTGCCACCCGTGACGGGCGGCGGCGGCATACGCCTGACGCAGGCGGGCGGCCGTGAAGTTGGAGGCCGCGTAGAAACGGATCTTTCCCTCTCGGACAAAGTCCTCCATCCAGGAGAGGATCTCCTCGATCGGGCGCGCGGGATCGTCCCGGTGGAGCCAGTAGAGGTCGATGGCGTCCAGCCCGAGCGCGGCGAGACTGTCCTCGATGTCCCGTGCGATCTCGCGCCGGTCGACGCGGGAGACGGCGGGGGCGGACAGGTCGTAGTGCCCGCCTTTGGTGGCGACGACGATCTCCCCGCTGTGCGGGCGGCGCCGGAGCCAGCGCCCGAGAGTGCGCTCGGAGGCGTTCTCTGCCCCCTCGACCCAGCGACCGTATACGGCGGCGGTATCAAGGAAGTTTCCTCCCCGGTCCGCATAGCGGTCAAGAATGGCGAACGAAAGCGCATCGTCCAGGCGTGTGCCCATAAAGTCGCAGCCGAGCCCGACCGGAGAAACGGTGAGATCGGTCTCGCCCAGACGGCGGCGGATCAGCGGCATATCAACTTGGCGCCTTCGACGGCGACGACCGTGACGTGCGCGCCGACCGGATAGGTGGCGGAGGCGTCGACGGCGCGCGCCGCCCACTCGGCGCCGCGATAGGAGACCGTCCCGCCGCCCGGGCAGATGGGATCGACAACGACGACGTCGGCGCCGACGACGGCGGTCAGGGGGTCTTTGGATTTTCGACGGAGGAATGGAAGAGCCATGGCGGACCTTTCGCTTTTTTGTGTTCTTTGGTTTTCTTTTTTCTGTTTTGGGGTCTTGCTTTTTTATGTTTGGTTTTCGCGCTTTTTGGGGTGGGTCGGGTCTCTGTCTCGGGCAGGCGGCGCGGGGACAGGGACTGACGTTTTTATTATAACAACACCCTGCCGGATTGTAAAGAGGAAATCGGTCGGAGGCGGGTGGGGGGTGGGGGTGTATGACTAATTTTGAAAAAATCTTGACAAATCGGCCGCTATGATATAGAATACACAATAAGTGTTGTCGCGTCGGTCGTGACCGGTCGGGGCCGCACCCCTGAAGCCAAGTTGGTAGGAGGAATTCTCATGTTTGAGAATGTAAAGAAACTGCTGGTCGATGAACTCAACGTCGATCCCGAAAAAATCACCGAAGACGCCGAACTCGCGACCGATCTGGGCATCAATTCGCTGGAGCTGGCCGATCTGATCCTGCTCTGCGAAGAGAAATTTGACATTGTGATCGACGATGAAGATCTGCACACGTTTATTACGGTGGGCGACGTCGTCCGCTATCTTGAAAAAATCGAGAAATAATCGCCTTTCCGTTCCGGGACCTTTTGAGACGTTTTGAAACAAAAAGGCCTGCCTGTGCAGGCCTTTTTGTTATCCGAGGAGGAGCACGAAGACGTCCGGTCGCCCTCCGAAGTCCGCGCCCGTCAACCCCGGCGCTTTGTCGAGGATGTAGAGCGCGTCGGGCGTGGGCGTGACAAAAGCGTCGCCCCGGGCATAACATACGATACGCCCCTCTTTTTTGAAGCGGTCGAGCGCGCGGCGGATCGCCGTCTCGCCGGCGCGATCGGCGGGGCAGACGACCTCGAGCGTCCGGGACCCCCGTGCGCGCTCGGAAGCGATGGAAAAAGAAAGCTCTTTGGCCGCTGTGCGGGGCGTGCGGGACGGGGTCGTGAGATCGATGACGGCGTGTGACATAACTGTTCCTTTGCTTTGAGGTGTGATATGACTGATTTGCTCGTGCGGATATTTGTCAAAGACTATCGCCGCACAGACGATCCCCTGGTGCGCGCCCGCTACGGAAAGCTGTCGGGCGGGGTGGGTATCGCGATGAACCTGCTGCTCTTTTCGATCAAGCTCTTTGGGGCTCTTTTGGTGGGTTCGCTGGCCGTGCGGGCCGACGCCTACAACAACCTGTCGGACGCGGCGTCTTCGATCATCGCTCTCCTGACGGTGCTGATCTCCTGCAAGCCGGCCGACCGCGACCATCCCTTCGGGCACGCACGGATCGAGTACGTGTCGTCGATGATCGTGTCGTTTCTGATCATCATCGTGGGCTACGACCTGGCGCGGCAGTCGGTGGAAAAGATCGTGGGGATCGTCACCGGCTCGGCCCAGGCGCGCGCCTACGGTGAAAAAGAGATGACGCTGGTGCTGGTGATCCTCGCGGTATCGGTGCTGTGCAAGGCGTTTATGTTCTTCTTTTTCAGGCGGCTGGGAAAGATGATCGACTCGGATATCATGCGCGCGACCGCCGCCGACAGCATCAGTGACGCGACCGCGACCGCGGCCGTGCTGGTCTCGACTTTGATCTTTCGCTTTTCCGGGGTGGATCTCGACGCGTATATGGGGCTGGCGGTGGCCGGCTTTATCCTCTGGACGGGGATCAAGGTGCTGGGTGAGACGAAAAACTCGATCCTGGGCGAGGCGCCCGTCAAGGAGACGGTCGCGGGCATCGAAGAGATCGTGCGGCGATATCCGCAGGTGCTGGGCATCCACGATATGATGGTGCATTCTTATGGGCCGCATCACACCGTCGTGTCCTTTCACGCCGAGGTGGACGGAAAAGAGGACATCTTTGAGACGCACGACGTGATCGACAACATCGAGCGCGCCGTCTCGAAGGAACTGGGTATCCCCTGCACGATCCACATGGACCCGATCTGCGTCGGCGATCCCGTCTCGGACGCGCTAAAAGAACAGGTGTCGGCGGTGGTGAAGGAGATCGACGAGCGGATCCGTCTGCACGACTTTAGATGTGTGATCGGGCAGACGCACACCAACGTGATCTTTGATATCGACGCGCCGTTTGAGATCAAGTCGTCCGACGAAGAGCTGCGGGAAGAGATCGCCCGGTCCGTCAAAGAAAAACTGGGAGAGAGCGTCTACGCCGTCGTGACGGTGGACCGCAGCTGAACGTGACTCTGTCATCCGTCCGGCGGTATCGTCTTGTGTGCGCCGCCGGGCGATCTGAAAAAACAGCATAAGGATCGGCTGATCCCGCCCGCTGTCGCGGTCGGAGGCCTGCCCCCTGCGCGGGGGCTTTTCTTTTTGCTTTCGGCGGGGGGCGGAAACGCGGTTGTCTTTTGGTCGGCGGGCGATGCGTCAGTCGACGCGGCAGCGGCGCTCGTCGCGCAGAAAGGCGCTGATATTTTTTTGGATCTCGATCAGGAGCCGCCGTCTGGTCTCCACGGCGCCACACGCCATGTGCGGCGTGAAGATCGCGCGGGGGTCGTCGCGCAAGGGATAGTAGGGGTGATCGGCGGGCATGGGCTCCTGTCCGTAGACGTCGGAGGCCAGGCCTCCGATGCGTCCCTCGGAGAGCGCCCGGGCGGCGGCGGCCTCGTCGAGCACGGCGCCGCGCGCGACGTTGATGAGCAGGGCGCCCGGCTTCATGGACGCGATGCGCGCCTCGCTGACGATCCCGCGCGTCTCAGCCGAGAGCGGCAGGTGGACCGAGAGGACGTCGCTCTCGCGGCAGAGGGTGTCTATGTCGACATTTTGGACGTTGGGGGCGGGGGTTTTCTTGCAAACAAGCAATTTGCAGCCGAGGGCCTGCGCGATCTGGCCGACTTTCTGGCCGATCTTGCCGTAGCCGAGGATGCCCCAGACGAGCGACGACACCTCGTGATAGGCGGGGGAGAGGCGGTTGGGCACCCCGGAGGCGGTGTATGCCCCGGAGCGGACGTAGGCCGTGTAGTCCGGCAGGCGGCAGATGAGCGAGAGCGCCATGGCGACGGTGAGCTGGGCGACGGCGTCGGTGCTGTAACCGACGACGTTGCAGACCGCGACGCCGCGGCGGCGGCAGGCCTCGACGTCGACGTTGTCAAAGCCGGTGGCGGCGAGACAGATCAGCCGCAGGGCGGGTGCGTGCGCAAGATCCTCTTCGGTGACGCGGACCTTGTTGAGCAGGAGGATCCCGGCGTCGGCGATGCGATCGTGCAGTTCTGCCGGCGAGGTGCGGTCGTAGACCGACAGATGTCCGAAAGCCGAAAAGGGGGTGTAGTCCAGGTCGCGGCCGATGCTGTCGGCGTCCAGTATCACGATGTTCATCTCTATCCTCCTTGTTGCGGGACGGGTAAAAAAAGGCCGACAGAGCCACGTGGGTGCTGTCGGCCTTTGCTCCTGTGGAGTTATTGGTCTTTGGCGTCGCAGTCTTCGCGCTCGCAGGCCTTGCAGTCGCCGTCGCACTCAAACTCGAGCTCCAGCTGCTCGCCGCAGGCGGGACAGGTCAACTCGTCTCCCTCCAGCGAATCGTCGAAGCAGACGACCTCGCCGCATTTTGGGCAGGTCACTTCGTAGTACTGGGCGTCTTCCTCATCGTCGTCGTCCTCTTCGTCGTCTTCTGCTCCGTAGAGGTCTTCTTCGACGGCGCTCAGATCGTCGTCCATCTCCTCGACATATTCGCCGAGGTCGCTGATCCGTTTGCTGAGTTCTTCGTTTTCTTTGGCAAGCGTGTCGACGGCGTCAAGGATGGCGACGAACAACTTTCCCTGTGCGGTGCTGCGGTCGATCTCGCCGGACAAACCTTCGAGCAGACCTTTGAGAAAGGCGGTGGATTCGGTGGATTTCATCATCTGTCTCCTTTTTTTGGTCGGGGCCGGAGGCCCGTGTGGGATGAGGGAGCGAGGGGATCAGCCGCGCTCAAGATAGGAACCGCCCTCGCGGGTGTCGATGCGGATCATATCGCCTTCGTTGATGAAGATCGGGACTTTGATGGTGGCGCCGGTCTCGAGGACGGCGTTTTTCTGGACGTTGGTGGCGGTGTTGCCTTTGACGCCCGGTTCACACTCGGTCACCTGCAGGGTGACGAACACGGGGGGCTCGACGGAGAAGACTTCGCCCTTCCAGGAGACGATCTTGCACATCGTCTCTTCTTTGACGAAGCGGAAGTTGTCGCCCAGCTTGGATTTGGGGAGCGGGACCTGGTCGTAGGTCTCGGTGTCCATGAAGTAGTAGAGGTCTCCGTCGTTGTAGAGATATTGCATCTCTTTGCGTTCGATGTAGGCCTGCTCGAACTTGGCCGTCGGGTTGAACGACGTTTCGGTGACGGAGCCGGTGATGACGTTTTTCATCTTGGTGCGGACGAAGGCCGCGCCTTTGCCGGGTTTGACGTGCTGGAACTCGATGACCTGCATGAGCTGGCCGTCGTTTTCGAACGTGACGCCGTTTCTGAAATCGCCTGCGGTGATGGTAGCCATGTGCTTGTCCCTCAGCGGTGGTTGTTATCGTTGAGGAAGGTCGCCCGCTTATCCGCTGAGTAAACGGCTTCCTCGGCTATGTGGTCTTTAACAAAAGTATTGTACTACATTATTTTGAGAATTGCAAGGGGCGACGCTGAAAAAAGCGGGTCGGGCGGTCAGAAAAGCTCGATGAGTTCTTTGGGAGAGGCGGTAAAGTCGCGACAACCCGTGTCGGTGACGGCGACCATATCCTCGATGCGGCAGCCGTAGCGGCCCGCGAGGTAGATGCCGGGCTCGACCGTGACCACGTTTCCGGTCTCGAGATACTGCCCTTTGGCGGTGGAGGCCAGGCGGGGCGATTCGTGGATGAAGAGGCCCACCGCGTGGCCGAGACTGTGACCGAAGGCGCCGCGGTAGCGTTCGTGCCGGTCGATGATCTCGCGCGCGACCCGGTCGACGGCGGCGCACTCCGCGCCCGCGCGCACGGCCTCGATGCCGGCCTGCTGGGCGGCGAGGACGGTGCTGTAGAGATGTTTCATCTCCGCGTCCGCGCGGCCGACCACGACCGTGCGGGTCATGTCGGAACAGTAGCCCCGGTAGGCGGCGCCGAAGTCCATGGTCAGAAAGCCGGGATGGAGTTTTTCGGCTCTCGGTTTTCCGTGCGGGAGGGCGCTGGCGTCGCCGGAGACGGCGATGGTCTCAAAGGCGAGTCCGGACGCGCCCCGGCGGCGCATGAAAAACTCGAGCTCCAAAGCGACCTCGATCTCGGTCATGGCGGGCGTCATGACCTCGAGGATGTGAGAAAAGGCCTGATCGGTGATGCTCTGCGCCTGCGCCATCAGGGAGAGTTCTTCTTCGCTCTTGACGCGGCGGATGACCGAGAGCATGTCGCCCACGGGCGCGAAAGAAAAATCGGGATACCGCTCGCAGAGGCGCTTGTACTCGTCATAGGAGACCTGCGCGGACTCAAAGCCGACGGTGCGGGCGGCGGCGTCCTTTAACTTTTCCGTGACGAAGGCGGCGCGGGGAGACGGCATGACGATCTCAAAGGCGGGGTCGGCGTTTTTTTGCGCTTCCTCAAAGTAGCGGAAGTCGGTGACCATATACGCCGTCTGCGGGAGGATGAGCAGCATCCCGTCGGTGAAGGGATAGCCGGTCAGGTAACGCTGGTTGAGTTCGTCCGTGACAAAGAGCGCGTCGAGGCCGGAGGCCTGCATGGCGTCACGGACTTTTTGGAGCGGGAGGGACATGTTTGTTTCTTCCTTTCGTATCGGATGGGGCGGCCGCGATCGCGGCGCGGCGGGTATCCGCCGACCGGAGGGCGGTCCCGTGTTGCGCAATTTGAGAGGGGGTTTGAGTGTTTTTTTGCTGTTTTAGGTCGTTTTTCTGTTAGTCAGACGCTTCGGCATAGGCGCGGCTGAGCGCGGCGGCGTCGGCGGTCTGGGTGCCGGCCGACTCGCAGATGAAGGTGGGAGACACGCCGAGGTCACGCACCGCCCGCATGAGCGGCTCCGGCTCCGGGCCCCACTGTGTGTCGGCGAAGGTGACGTGCCTCTTTTCGCCTCCGGCGGTGTACTCGATGCGGGAAAAGTGGCAATGGAGGCGGCGGGCGTGCTCGTCGCCGAGTTGTGCCACCTGCTCAAAGACGCGCGCGTAGGCGTCGCGGTCGGGAAAAGCCGTGCCGAGTGTGCGGGCGTTGAGGTGGCCGAAATCCACCACCGGAGTCAGGCGGGAGGGATCCAGCCGGCAGAGGCGGATGACCTCCTCGAGGGTACCGAGCTGATTGATCTTTCCCATCGTTTCGACGCCGATGAGCACCCCGTTGTCGGGCAGTTGCGTCAGGCACGTCGAGAGCGTGTCGGCCGCGAGGCGCATGGCCTCGGCACGGTCGATCCTGCCGGCGGAGCCGCAATGGACGACGATGATGCGCGCGCCGAGCAGCGCGGCGGCCTCCAAGCTTTCGGAGATGTAGGAGACGGATCTCTGTCTCTTGTCGGCTTCGACGCCGGAGAGCGAGATAAAATAGGGGGCGTGGAAGGAGAGGGCAACGCCGAGGCGCGCGGCCTCGCGGCCGATGGCCGACAGCGTATCGGGAGAGGCGGCGAGGCCCCTGCCCGCTTCGTATTCGTAGGCGTCGAGGCCGTTTTCGACGACCCACGCGGGGGCGAGGACGGTCCTGGCGCCGTATTTTTGGTGGAAGGCTTCACAGTTTCCGCCCGGGCCGAAACGGGGGCGGGTCGGCGTGTCGTTCAAGTTTGTTTTCCTCTTTTTCCCGATCGCGGCGCGACCGTTTCTTCTTCTTTTTGGGTACTGTGGTTTTTGGGATTGTGTTTTACGTCCGGTCGCTGTGATCGCTGCGCTTTTCTTTTTTGTTTTGTTTTGGCGGCATTGCAATGCCCTCGCGGCGAAAGAGACGACGCATGACGGGCCGTTCGCACAGGCGCTTGAAGCGGGTGAAGGCGTCGCGCTTGTCCCGGATGGGCGGCACGACCACGACCAGACCGAAGCGCGCCCAGCGCGCGGCAAGCACGTCGGTGTAGATCTGGTCGCCGATGGCGGCGACGGAGCGCGGGGGGAGACCGAGGATCTCGGTCGCTTTTTTGAAGCTTTTTGGGAGGGGTTTGGACGCTCCGGCGATGATCGGGAAGTCAAAGTCGCGCGTGAAGCGGGCGATCCGGTCACTGTGGTTGTTGCTGACGACGGCGAGAGCGACGCCGCTCTGCCGCATATCCCGCAGCCACGAAAGGAGCGCGGGATCGGGATCGGGCTGCTCGTAGGGGGCCAGCGTGTTGTCGACGTCGAGCACCAGCGCGCGGATCCCGCGGCTGATCAGATAGTCGGGGGTCAGCTGACGGTAGGTGGGAAAGTAGCCGTCGGGAACAAGCTTGCACATAGATCTATCCTTTGCTGTTTGTCGGGCAGGCGCGGGCGGGCGGCGTCTGCCCTGTGTGATCGTACTTTTTTATTGTATCACAGTTGCGGCGCCGGCGCAAGAGAAAGCCGGTCAAGAAACGGCGGGGTCAAAAAAAGATCGGATCGCACAGGCGCGGCAAAAAAGGAAAAAGAGCGGAGGGGATCCGCTCTTTCTCCCGGTGGACGCGATCAGAGTTGGACGGCCCATTCTCCGTTTTTGAAAATGGGGGTGGGCTGACCGTCTTTGTAGCCGGTGATGGTCATGTCCGGCGCGCCGATCATAAAGTCGACGTGGA
>JAGDBW010000020.1 GCA_017958845.1 Clostridia bacterium
ATCTTGTTGCCTCGGCCTTTGGGTTTGTCGGGCTGGCAGACGACGCCGACGATCTCGCGGCCGTCGTCGCGGAGCCGGGTGAGACACGCCGCCGCGACGGCGGGCGTACCGAAAAAGAGGATACGCATGGCGGTCACCTTTTTTTGTCCTTTTGCGGGTCGTCGAGCGGCTCGGCGAGGACGTCGGTAAAGAGCTTTCCGTCCAGGTGGTCGATCTCGTGGCACAGCGCCCGGCAGAGCAGGCCGTCGCCGCGGACTTCTATCTCCCGACCGGTGCGATCCTCGGCGCGGACGACGACGGCGGCGGGGCGCTTGGTCTTTCCCCACTTTCCGGGCAGGGAGAGACAGCCCTCCTGCTCCTCCTGGTGGCCGCTCCAGGCGATGATGCGGGGATTGATGAGTTCGAGCACCTCGCCCGGCTCGACCTCGATCACCACCACGCGGCGGAGCACGCCCACCTGTACGGCGGCGAGGCCGCAGCCGTTGTTGGCTCTCATGGTCTCGGTCATGTCGTCGAGCAGCTGCTCGATGCGGGGCGTGACGGCCTCGACCGGGCGGCTGACGCGGCGGAGCATGGGGTCGTCTTCGAAGATCAGATTGAGAATGGCCATGTCGGATATCCTTTCAGCTGAAGGTGAGCGGGTTGAAATCGACGCCGAGCGTGACGCCGGCCGACGTCGGGGGGGCGACGAGCAGCTCGCGGAAGAGGGCGCGGGCGCGGCGGCCCAGCCTGCACTTGACGATCATCTGCATACGGTACTTTTCGGCGGCCTTGTAGACGCCGGCCTCAAAGGGGCCGAACACGGTCATGGGCACGTCGGCGTACGCGCCCTGCCCGGCGGCGCGGATGGCGTCGGAGAGGGCCGAGGCGGCGGCAAAGAGCGACGGCTCGTCCCCAGCGGTGAGCGTCAGGCGCGCCAAGTCGCAGAAGGGCGGAAACATCGTCTCGCGGCGCAGCTCGATCTCGGAATCGAAGAAGCGTTCGTAGTCCTGGGTGCAGGCGCAGCGGATGACCTCGTTGTGCGGGGCGAAGGTCTGGATGAGCGCCACGCCGGGGTCGCTCGAGCGGCCGGCGCGGCCGATGACCTGCGTGAGCAGCGAAAAGGTGCGCTCGGCGGCGCGAAAGTCGTTGACGTACAGGGAGCGGTCGGCGAGCAGTACGCCCACGAGGGTCACGCGGGGAAACTCGTGGCCTTTGGTGACCATCTGGGTGCCGAGCAGCACGTCCGCGTCGCCCCGGCGGAAAGACTCAATGAGGCGGTCGTAGGACTGCTTTCCCGACGTGGTATCGGCGTCCATGCGCATGACGCGCAGGCCGGGCAGATCGGACTGTACGCGGGTCTCGGCTTTTTGGGTCCCGTAGCCGGAGAAGGAGAGATGGGGCGAGCCGCAGGAGGGGCAGGCGCGCGGCACCGGGGCGCGGTAGCCGCAGCAATGGCATCGCATGCCGACAGCGCCGGCTGCGTGGTAGGTCAGGGCCAGCGAGCAGTGCGGGCAGACGACGGGCTCGCCGCACTCCATGCACTGGAGCGCCGTGTGGTAGCCGCGCCGGTTGAGAAACAGGATGGCCTGCTCGCCCCGTTCTTTGACGCCCGCGAGCCGCTCGAAAAGCGGCAGACTGACAGGCGAGACGCGGCCGGCGCGCAGCTCGGTGCGCATGTCCACGATCTGGACCTCCGGCAGGGTGGCGCCGCCGTAGCGCTCGCGCAGGGGCACCAGGGTGTAGCGGCCTTCTCTGGCTTTGTAAAAACTCTCAAAGGAGGGGGTGGCGGAAGAGAGGATGAGCAGAGCGCCCGACGCGCCGCAGCGGAAGGCGGCGACGTCGCGGGCGTGGTATTTGGGAGCGCTCTCGGACTTGTAGGTGTGTTCGTGCTCCTCGTCGACGACGATCAGGCCCAGCCGGTCGAGGGGGGCGAAGACCGCCGAGCGCGTGCCGATGACCAGGTCCACCTCGCCCGCGCGGATGCGCCGCCAGGCGTCCAGCCGCTCGCCGAAGGAGAGCGCCGAGTGGATGACCGCGACGCGGGTGCCGTAGCGGCGGCAGAAGATCGAGACGGTCTGCGGGGTCAGGGCGATCTCGGGGACCATCAGGATGACCTGCTTTCCCTCTCGGATGACGTCGTCCATGACGCGCATAAAGACCTTGGTCTTTCCCGATCCGGTCACGCCGAAGAGGAGGGCGGCGTGGGGTTTTTGGTCTTTTTGGAGTTTTTGGAGCGTTTCGTAGGCCTCTGTCTGGGCGCGGCTGAGGCAGATGGGCGAGGTGTCCCGCTCGCGGCCGAGCGCCGCGTAGGGGTTGCGGACGACCTCCTCCGAGCCGTAGGCGAGCCAGCCGCGATCGACCAAGGCCCTGATCTGCGCCGGGGTGACCGAGAGCGCGTCGCACAGGGCGCGCTGGGAGACGGGCGTCGGATCGTCGCAAAAATACAGCAAAACGGCGCGGTGCGCCGCGGAACGCAGCCTGACCACGCCGTCACAGATCCCGCGCAGCTCGTCGCGGGAGAGAAGAGGATATACCGTGCGCTCGCACCGCACCGACGCGCGGCTGTCCACCGCTCCGGGCGGCAGGATGGCGCGGACGGCGTCGCCCATGGTGCAGAGCGTGTGTTCGCACAAAAAGTCGGCCATGGCCAGCATCTCTTCTGACAGGCAGAAGACCGGGTCAAAGGCGGAGAGGACGCTCTTGAGGTTCTCCCGCTCGCACGTGTCCGAAAGCCCGGTCACGACGCCCGCGGCCACCCGGCTACCCCGTCCGAACGGGACCCGCACGGGCAGACCCCGGCACACGACGCCCAAAAGATGCGGCGGGACGGCGTAGGTGTACGCGCGATCCGCCGACAGCGGCGCGTCCAGCAGCCGCACGGAGGCAAAGGCGCCTTTCATCTCACCCTTTCCGATGCAGCTGATAGCGCCCCTCGGAGAGACGCGCGATGGCGATCTTGACCGCTTTTTGGTCCCGGTATTCGCCGGGGATCAGGGCGGCAAGGGTCTTGTCGGTCTCGCGGTTGGCGATCATGCGCTCGGCCTCGTTGCGGCAGGTGACGTATTCGTCGGTCACCATGCGCGCGCACTTGGCCACGCCGACGACCAGCTCATAGCGGTTGAGTTCTCCCTTGGTCAGTTCTTCGACGGTAGGTTCGATCATGTCCGTTTTCTCCTTTGGAGATAGTATGGTGGAGAGCAGGGGGCGGGGTCAGTCCTCGTCCGGTCCTTCGTCTTCTTCGTCCGCGGTCACGTCGTCGAGACGCGCCGCGATGGTCTCGGTCTGGATGGCGGAGAGGATCACGTGGTCGCTGTCGGTGATGATGACCGCGCGGGTACGGCGTCCGCAGGTGACGTCGATGACGCGGCCGTCGTCCTTGGCGTCGGAGACCAGGCGTTTGACGGGGGCGCTCTCGGGACTGGCGATGGCCACGACGCGGGCGGCGGCGACCATGTTTCCGAATCCGATGTTGATGAATCTCATACGCTTTTTTCCTTTTTTGAAGCCGGGCGGCTCTTTGGCGGCCCGGTCGTTGGGGGCGGCGGGGGTTCTATTCGATATTCTGGACCTGTTCGCGGATCTTTTCCAGTTCGTTTTTGATATTCACGACCAGGGCGGTGATGGCGGCGTCGTTGGCTTTGCTGCCCAGGGTGTTGGCCTCCCGGTTGAACTCCTGCATCAGAAAGTCCAGTTTTTTTCCGATCGGGCTGCCCTCGCGCAGCATCGCGTCAAAGGCCGTGCGATGGGCCTCGAGCCGCGCGATCTCCTCGTCGACCGCGAGACGGTCGGCCATGACGGCGCACTCGGTCAGGATCCGGGACTCGTCGGGGGTGACCCGGCTGTCCGCCAGGATCTGACGCAGGCGCTCCTCGAGGCGGGCGCGGTAGCCCTTGATGTCCCGGCGGGAGAGCTCGCCCGCCTCTGCGACCCATGCGGCGACGTTGTCCATCTTTTGGGTGATGTCCCGGGCGGTCTTTTCGCCTTCGGCCTCGCGCATCCGGCCGAAGGCGCGGCCGGCTTGGGTCAGGGCGGGCAGGATGATCTCCCACTCGGCGCTCTCGTCGATCTCGCGGGCGGGACGGACAAAGAGGTCGGCGCCGCGCGCCAGAACGGAGGCGCTGAGATCGTCCGGCAGCTCGCACGCGCGCGCAAGCGCGCGCAGACCCTCGACGTAGGCGCGGGCGGCCTCCTCGTCAAAGGCGGCCGCGGCCGCGGTGCGGTCGACGACGGTGAGATAGACGTCGACCTTTCCGCGGGAGATGACGCGGTCCTTGACGTATTGTTTGATCTTGTCTTCGAGGGGCAGATAGGCGCGGGGGAGACGGACGGAACAGTCGAGGTAGCGGCCGTTGACCGATCGGATCTCCACGGTGACGTCGCGCTCGGGGGTCGCGCTCCTCGCGCGGCCGTAGGCGGTCATGCTCTTGATCATGTCTTTGCCTGCCCCTGGTTGTTGCGCATGAGCTCCTGAAGTTCGGAGAAGAAGGTGTCCACGTCTCTGAACTCGCGGTAGACCGACGCAAAGCGGACGTAGGAGACGGCGTCGATCTCGCGCAGGCGGCGCATCACCATCTCGCCGATCTCGCGCGTGCTGACCTCGCCGGCCAGGGAGTTGTTGAGTTCGTTTTCGATCGCGGTGACGATCGCGCCGACGTCGACGTCCCGCTTGTAGCAGGCGCGGGCGATGCCGGTCATGAGTTTGTGGCGGTCAAAGAACTCGCGGCTGCCGTCCTTTTTGATGACGGTGACGGGCGAGGTCTCGATGACCTCATAGGTGTTGAAACGCCGTCCGCAGCCGGTACATTCGCGGCGGCGTTTGATGCTGTTTCCGTCGTCGATCGGGCGGCTGTCAAGCACGCGACTGTCGGTCGCGCCGCATACGGGACACTTCATGGCTTCTCCTTCGGCTGCGCGGCGGCGGCCGCGCTCGTCGTTTCATCTTTGGTGCGGCGGCGCGCTGCACGGCGCTGTCGACCGCTCGATTTTTTCGCAGTATATATTATATCATATTTTTCTTTTACTGTAAAGAAAAGGTGAGGGATTTTTTTGCGCGGCGGGGGGCGAGAGACGATCTCGTGCCGTAAAAACCGAAAAAACACAGCGCGGAGGGGACGCCGTGCGGATGCCTTTGCCTTAAAAACAGCGAAACAAGGAGGGGGTTTTGTCAGGAAGGGGCGGTTTTGGTCGAGCGCGGAGAGAAAAAGGACGGCAAAGAGCGGCAAAAAGGAGCGAAAAAAGAAAGCGCCCCGGAGAGGGGGCGCTTTGCGCGGGGCGGACGCCTGACGCGGTGCGAGCGGCGGGACCCGTCGTCCGATGCGGATCCCGTCCGGCGTCAGCGGCATTCGATCTCCGGGCCGTCGTAGGTGACGCAAAATCCGTACGGTTGTACCCGCTGTACAAGTCCGTCTGTCTGGCCGCCGTTGTGAGAAAAAGGGTTGTATGGCTTGCCTTCCAAAACGTCAGCAATACGTTTGCAGGCATGCCCGTCGCCGTATGGATTTACGGCTTTAGCCATCTTTGAATACTCGCTCTTGTCATCAAGGAGCTTCGTGAATTCGTTATAGATGACGTCTTCATTAGTTCCGACAAGCTTTAACGTTCCGGCATCAACGCCTTCGGGACGCTCCGTAGTGTCTCTCATAACAAGGACCGGAACGCCATATGCAGGTGCTTCTTCCTGAATGCCTCCGCTATCGGTAAGGATCAAATAGGACTTCGCTTCGAAGTTATGACAATCAAACACCTCGATTGGTTCGATGATATGTATTTGCTTGCAGTCGCCCAACTCCTCATCCGCGGCTTGTCTGACAAGCGGGTTCATGTGAATCGGGTAAAGTGCCCTGACGTCTGGATGTTCGTCCAACACACGTCGAATGGCCCTGAACATGTTATGCATCGGCTCGCCCAAGTTTTCTCTTCTGTGCGCCGTGATGAAAATGAGCTTATTGTCCCCGACCCAATCTAGCTCAGGATGAGTATAGTCAGCCTTGACCGTGTGGCTCATGGCATCGATGACCGTGTTGCCGGTAACATAGATACCTTCTTCCTTTTTGCCCTCGCTCAGTAAATTCTGCTTGGCGAGTTTTGTTGGAGCAAAGTTATACTTTGCGATTAAGCCGATGCCCTGCCTATTGAATTCCTCCGGGAATGGAGAATAAATGTTGTAAGTTCTAAGACCGGCCTCGACATGGCCTACAGGAATCTGCATGTAGAAACACGCCAACGCTGTGACGAACGCTGTCGAAGTATCGCCATGGACCAAAACCACATCGGGTTTTATCTCTTCCAAAGCGGATTTGATCTTATTCAGAATATTGGTGGTTATATCAAACAAGGATTGACCCGGCTTCATGATTTCCAAATCATAGTCCGGGTGTTCTCCGAACACATCAAAAACCTGGTCGAGCATTTGCCTGTGTTGACCCGTAGAAAGGAGAATCGTCTCTAAGCCGCTCCTTTTCTTAAGTTCTTTTACAAGTGGCATCATCTTGATGCAATCAGGACGACAGCCTACAGTCACAACCACTTTCTTTTTATTCACTATACCAATTCCTCACGTTCATTAAATTTTTATGCTATTTTCCAGAATTATTTCTTTGAAATAAACCATTTGAATTATTATACCATAATTGACTTTTATAATCAATCGATTTGGCCCAATTTATCCCATCATTACTAAGTTTCCACAGGGGCGAACGCTCGGATAGAATCCGCTACTTGTGCGCTTGCTCGTTTAAGTGCGCCTCTATTTGATTTATCGCGTCTGTGACCGGACCATCGCAGCATTGCTCTTTCAAACCCTTGAGGCATGCCAATACACCTTTGGTGAGTATCGATTGTTCTTCTTTGATCGATTCGATGTCGCTGTCCTGCTTCTCATTTTTGAGGTACCATTTGTGCACCGCCAA
>JAGDBW010000201.1 GCA_017958845.1 Clostridia bacterium
CTCAGCTCCCGCAGCTCCCGATAGGTGATGTAGGCGATGGGGCGGGGGTCCTTTTCTTCGTGGCCGGCTTCGTTCAGGAGAGTGTGGCACTTGTCGCCGAGTTCCGCGTGGCGGCGGTTGTACTCGTCGAGCAGGGAGCGCAGGCCTTCGTCTTTGACAAAAGAGCCGATCTGCTCCATGCTGTTGGTCGCGGACTTGCAGCCCGCATTGCATTCGCGCAAAAGGGAGAGGGTGTCGTTGTCTTTCATGGCGGCGCCTTTCTTGTGTTTGATGAAAAAAGTATCTCCCGCCGCCGCCTCTCTTATGCACCATCGGCCGCGAAACCGCCGCGGAACCGCCCGATCGGTTTGCCGGACGCCCCCGCGAAACCGCCGCTCTCCCGCTCCCCGCAAAAGCCGCGCCTTGCGGCGCGCATTTGCGTTTGCGTCCGCTCTGCCTTTTTGATCATCCGGCCGCGCGTGTGGCTCGCTTCGACAGAACGCCGTTCACACATCTCTCCGCTCTTCGCTCTTTTCATCTCGCGCCGGCGGGTCCGGCTGTCCGCCCCCGCAAAAAACCGTCGGGCGCGGTCGAAAACGGTTGCAAACCGCGTGCGCGTGTGGTATGATATTCACAAAAAAGAAACTCCGGACGAAGAGAAAAGAAAAGAGGAGAGAGAAGATGGCCAGGATCATCAACGAACCGAGTCATACGTTCAGCGAATATTTGCTGTTGCCGGGTTATACGTCGGAGGAATGCGTTCCCGACGCCGTATCGCTCAAAACCCCCCTTGTCAAATACAAAAAAGGGCAGGAAGAATGCCCCCTGAGCCTCAACGTCCCCATGACCTCCGCCATCATGCAGGCGGTCTCCGACGACCGGCTGGCCATCGCTTTGGCCAAGGAGGGCGGTCTCTCCTTCATCTACGGCTCGCAGAGCGTGGAGTCCGAGGCGGCCATGGTCGCGAGGGTCAAGAACTACAAAGCCGGCTTTGTGGTCAGCGACTCCAACCTCACCCCCGAGGACACGCTGGCGGACGTATTGGAGCTGGTCAGGACCAAAGGCCACAACACGCTCGCGATCACCAGCGACGGGACGGCCAACGGACGGCTGCTCGGCATCGTGACCGGCCGCGACTACCGCGTGAGCCGCATGACGCCCGACACCAAGGTCAAGACCTTTATGACCCCTTTTGAAAAGCTCATCACCGCCCCCGCCGACACGACGCTCAAAGTCGCCAACGATATCATCTGGGAGCACAAACTCAACTCCCTGCCCCTGGTCGACGACGAGGGACGGCTGGTCTATCTGGTCTTCCGCAAGGACTATGACGAGCACAAGTCCAACCCGCAGGAGCTGCTCGACGCCGAAAAGCGCTACATGGTCGGCGCGGGCATCAACACCCGCGACTACGAGACCCGCGTGCCCGCGCTGATCGAAGCGGGCGCGGACGTCTTGTGCATCGACTCCTCCGAGGGCTACACGATCTGGCAAAAACGGACGCTCGAATACATCCGCCGTCTCTGGGGAGACAAGGTCAAGGTCGGAGCCGGCAACGTCGTGGACCGCGAGGGCTTTCTGTTTCTGGCCCGCGCGGGCGCCGACTTCGTCAAAGTCGGCATCGGCGGCGGCTCCATCTGCATCCCCCGTGAGCAAAAGGGCATCGGCCGCGGCCAGGCCAGCGCGGTCATCGAGGTCGCGCAGGAGCGCGACGAATACTACCGCGAGACCGGCGTCTACATCCCGATCTGCTCCGACGGCGGCATCGTGCACGACTACCACATGACGCTGGCGCTGGCGATGGGCGCGGACTTTCTGATGCTGGGGCGCTACTTTGCCCGCTTTGACGAGAGCCCGACCCAAAAGATCCAGATCAACGGCACCTACGTCAAGGAGTACTGGGGCGAGGGCTCCAACCGCGCGCGCAACTGGCAGCGCTACGACCTGGGTGGTGCCGGCGGCCTCTCGTTTGAGGAGGGCGTCGACTCCTACGTGGTCTACGCGGGCGCCCTGCACGACAACGTCGAAAAGTCGCTGTACAAGGTCCGCTCCACCATGTGCAACGTCGGGGTGCTGAACATCCCCGACCTGCAGCAAAACGCCAAGCTCACCCTCGTCTCGGCCACCAGCATCGTCGAGGGCGGCTACCACGACGTCATGCTCCGCTCCACCTCCAAGCCCAATATGTGAGCGGCCCCGCCCGCCGAAAAAAGCGCCCCCCCGGGGCGCTTTTTTCGTTTTCGTCTTCGCCGCCGGCCGCGTGCGGCGGCGCTTTGACGGCAGGTCGTTTTTCCTCTCCGTTTTTTTGCCTGTTTCTCCGCGCCGGCGGTTTTTGCTTTGTCGCGGCGGATCCCGGACAAACGAAAAGCGCGCCGGACTCCGGCGCGCTTTTTTTGGTTTTCCCGTGTGCTCCCGGTCCGGTTTTGCCCGGTCGGGGGGTCTTTTCAGATCTTGCGCAGTTCGCGGTTGCACAGCCCGACGACGGACGAGAGCAGCAGCCCCGC
>JAGDBW010000202.1 GCA_017958845.1 Clostridia bacterium
CCCCGGTACCCCCCCTCCGTCGGACCCGGCGCTCCCGGACACGAACCAGCCAGCGGCATCCTCGCCGCCCTGGCCGACAACGAGGTGGGCAGCCTCAGCTCCGAGCTCGACCACATCCAGCTCGCCTCCATCTTCGAGTACACGGCCGTATACACCCCGGGTGATCCTCCTGTCTTCGATCATTGGGAAGACGCCAACGGCGACCCCGCCACCGGCATCATGGCCAAGTTGGCCGATCTGACTGTGGCCGATATGACCAACAGCACCACATTGACCAACAAGATCAAGACCTTCACCGTCGGCGACGCCATGGATCTCAAGTATGAAGGCGGCACCTGGTACACCACCTACGTCGGACCCGGCGATCCCGGAAACGAAAAAGCCAGCGGCATCCTCGCCGCCCTGGCCGACAAAGAGGTGGGCAGCCTCAGCTCCGAGCTCGACAACATCCAGCTCGCCTCCATCTTCGAGTACACGGCCGTCTACACCCCGGGTGATCCTCCTGTCTTCGATCATTGGGAAGACGCCAACGGCGACCCCGCCACCGGCATCACCGCCAAGTTGGCCGACCTGACTGTGGCCGATATGACCAACAGCACCACATTGACCAACAAGATCAAGACCTTCACCGTCGGCGACGCCATGGATCTTAGGTATGAAGGCGGCACCTGGTACACGACCTACGTCGGACCCGGCGATCCCGGGAACGAAAAAGCCAGCGGCATCATCGCCGCCCTGGCCGACAAAGAAGTCGGAGATCTGAGCGCCAGCATCGATGAGATCAAACTCGGGACCGTGTTCGGCTACACGCCCATCTACGATCCGGGCGATCCTACGGTCATCGACCACTGGGAGGATGAGTTGGGCACACCCGTTTCCGGTCTGCTCTCCTGCATCGCCGACAGCACGCTCGCGACCGTCAGCGACGATCTCGAAGCGCTCAAGATCGGCGACATCCTCGGCTACAAGAAGGTCGCCGGCATCTGGTACTCCACCTACACCGACAACGGAGATCCCTCCGATGACATCAAGGCCCGCGGCATCATGGTCGCGTTTGCGGACTATACCTTCAACGATATGTCCAACTCCGCCATGGTCGCCGACGCGGTCAAAGAAGTCTACATCGGCGACGCCATGGGCTACACGCCCGTCTACGATCCGGGCGATCCCGAAGTCATCCTCTACTGGATGGACGGCTCCGATCAGGTCAAGGGCATCATGGGCGCCGTGGTCTCCAGCCGTATCGGTGATGTAGATAGTACCATCAACAACACCGAGATCGGTCTGCTGCTCGGCTACGAAAACGTCGGCGGCGTCTGGTACTCCACCTACATCGGTCCTGCCGATCCCGGCAACGTAAAGGTCACCGGCCTGACCAAGGCGATCTCCTCCTCGCGTGTCTGCGATCTGGCCACCACCTTTGAAAACATGACCATCGCCGACGCGTTCGACTATGTGTATGAGGGCGGCGTCTGGTACTCCACCTACCAGGGACCCGGCGACCCCGGCAACGTAGAAGTTGACGGCATGCTGCTCATCATCGGTCCGGGCACCAAGTTGTCTCAGATCGACAACCGTGCCGCAGCCATCAAAGACACCACGCCCGTGCAGGACTTCATCGACGCGGGCATGCTCGAGATCGACGCGACCACCGCCGCCAACCTGACCACGATCTGGAACAACACCTTCATCACCGACAAGACCCAGTATCAGGACGTCGACGGTGTCACCTACGTCAACGGTACGCCCGACGAAGGTTGGAAGAACCTCAGCCTGACCACGTACGTCAGTTGGATGATCGATACGGTTTCCGGCTTGTCCTCCTTGATCCCGTGATCGACCCCTTTCGCACAACCCCTTTCCGTGCGGCGCCTTCGGGCGCCGCACTTTTTCGTGCGGCCGGCGCCGACGTCGCGGCTTGATCTGTGCCGCGCCGCGTGTCGTCTCCCCTCGCTTTCTTTTCCGCCGCGCCTCGTCCGGCCGACCCGCCGCTCGCCGCTCTCGATCCGACCGCCGCGCCCCGGCCGTTTCCGCGTCAGAGCAGCCGGACGCCTCCCGCCGTTCCGCCCCGTTTTCGGCTCGCCTGCGACGCGCTCCCTCTGTCCGTTTGCGGCGCCGCGCTTGTCCGTTCGGTGTCCGGGAGGGCAGGGGAGGGCTGTGCGGCGTCCTCCGGCCCCCGTCGCTTCGCAGGCGAGAAACAGACGTTTTTTTGACACGCCCCCGCACCTTTGTTCCCTTTTGCGCCCGAGGCCCGCTTTTCCCCCTCGGCAACCCGCACGAAAGAGCGGCGGCGTTTTTGTATAAGTCTACAAATCGCATTTCCCTCCCTTGAATTTTCTATATATTGATGCTATACTTAACAAGGATAAGTATATATTTTCTGTTTACTTTTTTCTTTTGACGCTTCGTTTCACCTTCGCATCATTCTTCTCAAATGACCATGTTCCAAAGAGAAAAGGAGAAAGACCATGAAGCACTCATTGACCCGCCGTCTCACCGTCGCCCTTCTCCTGGCGCTGTCGCTTCTGGCCGGGCTGTTCGCCTTGCCTGCCACCGCCCTGGATGACGGACTCACCGCATGGGACGGTACCGTCGCCGCCGCGTTCGAAGGCGGCAGCGGCACCGAGGCCGATCCTTACCTGATCGCCGACGGAGCCCAGCTCGCCTACCTGTCCGAGCTCGTCGCGGCCGGTGCGGGCGACTATGCCACCGCCTGCTATGCTTTGACCTCTGACATCCTGCTCAACGACCTCGCCGCGGTCGCCAACTGGAAGACCACCGCGCCCGCCAACGCCTGGTCCCCCATCGGCCCCAACGCGGCTCACCCGTTCTCCGGCCGCTTTGACGGCCGCGGGCATACCATCGCCGGCCTGTATATCAAGTCCACGATGGCGCGTGAGTATACCGGTCTGTTCGGCTACACCCTCGACGCCGAGATATCGGATCTGCACCTCGGTGACGGCTACATGTTCGCCGTGCTGATGCTCGGCTCCACGGTCGGCGAGGCGCACACCACCACCCTGACCGGCGTGCACAACGACGGCGTGACCGTCGAAGGCGTCAAGACCCGTGACCATGTGCACGATACGATCCATTGCGTCGTCGGCGGTCTGGTCGGCCGCGCCTACGAGGGCTGCCGCATCGAGGGCAGCTCGGTCTCGGCCGACGTCTCGGCCAGCAACTCCTCCAACACCTCCGGCTCCAAGACCCTGCGCGCCTATGCCGGCGGCATCGTCGCCATCACCGTCGGCACACAGGCTTCTCTGGTCGTCATCCGCGACTGCTCCGTGACCGGCAGCGTCTATGCGTCCAACAACCACGATTATCAGACCTCGGACTGCGGCGGCGTCGTCGGAAACGCCGCATATACCATCGCCTCCGGCTGCGTGATCGAGGGCGGCAGGATCGAAGCCGCCTCGACCGGCAACAGCTACAGCGGCGGTGTGTTTGCCGAAGCGACCAACGGCCAGGCCATCTCCTGTATCGTCGCCTCCGACGTGCTGACCTCCAACGGAAACAAGACCGCCTGCTCCGGCGGCGGCATCGTCGCCTCGTTCGGCAACGGCGCCTCCCTGAACAGCTTCGGCAACCGGGTGGAGAACTGCATCGTCACAGCCACGGTCACAAAGCACAACGCCTCCTATACCCGCTTTGGCGTGCTGGCCGGCAACATCGGCAACAACTCCTATATCGCCTACAACTTCTACGTTCCCGCCGAAGAGGGTGACAACGTCGTCACCGACGTCTACGGCGCCAAGGGCAGCTCCGGCGTCACAGTGACGGAAAACTTCACCGTCACCGCCGAACAGCTCGCCGGCACCTCCTCCGCCGCGATCGCGGCCGAGAGCACCTACGCCGACACCCCGTCCGTGATGATCGCGATGAACCGCTTTGTCAAGGCGTACAACCGCTCCGACACGGTCACGCTGGACCAGGGCGAGACCCGCCCCGTCGTCTATCGCTATTACACCATGCACAAGGGCGTGACTTTCGTCGGCACCGAGCACGGCTCGGCCACCTTCGCCGTGATGGAAAATCCGTTTCCCGCCGCGTCCGGCGTGACGCCCGAAGGCGGTGCCGTGGGCGGTCTGTTCGGCTTTACCGTTGAGGCAAATCCGGGCTACGTCCTGCGCTCGGTCACCTACGTCTATGAGGGCATCTCCACGACCACCCTGCAGCCCGACGCCGCCAGCCGTTACAGCTTCGTTTTGCCGGCGGTCGACGTGACCGTCCAGCTCAACTTCGTGGAAGAAGGCGCCGACGTCTTCTCCATCACCTACCTTGACTGCGAAGAGGTGTCCGTGTGGTCCGACTACAACCCGCGCGCCCACTTCAAAGGCTACGAGACCCCCATCCCCACGCCCACCCGTCCCAACTACCACTTCCGCGGCTGGGTCGTCAACGGCGCCGGCCCGGCCGTCATGAACCTGACGCTGGGCGCCGACGACTATTCCGCCAACATCACCCTGACCGCCACGTGGGAAGCCAAAGAACTCGTCGCCCTTTCCTTCGACACCCAGACCCCGACCTACAACGGCGAGCCGCAGGCCCTTGCCTTGAGCGGCGCTTCCGCGGGTCTGCCCGGCATCGTCGTCACCTATGAGATCGACGACGTCTTCGGGGCAGAGCTACCCGTCAACGCCGGCACCTACCGCGTGCGCATCTACCGCGCCGAGGACGCGACCTACCAGGAGCTTGACCGCATCGTGACCCTCCGGATCGAACTCGCACCGTCCTCCGTCGTCATCCCCGCCTCCATCAGCTGCGCGTACAACAACGCGCCCATGCCCGAACCCGCGGTCGAGACCGTCGGCGACGGCGTCGTCTCCTATCACTGGTACAACCGCGGATCGGACCAGGAACTGGCCGATGCCCCGCGCGTCGTCGGCCTGTATACGCTCGTCGTCGAGATCAGCCAGGGCGAAAACTACGCCGCGGCCCGGACTTCTCAGGACTTTGAGATCTCCCGCGCCACCCTCGACGCCACCACCTTCGGCTGGAACTACACCGAGGCCTTTGAGTACTGCGGCCAGCCCATGACCGTCTCGATCATCGGTCTGCCCGCCGACGTCACCGTCGTCTACGGCGGCACCCGCACAGCCACCAACGCCGGCACCTACACCGCGTCGGCCACGTTCGAGCTCGATCTGACCAACTACTATCCCGTCACCATCGACGACCTGACGTGGACCATCGATCGCGCCGTCATCGACGACATGACCCTGCGCTGGGTCTTCTCCGACTTCGTCTATGACGGAACGCAGAAGAGCGTGACCCTCCAGGGCCTGCCCGCCGACGTCACGGTCACCGTCACAGGCAACACAGCCACCAACGCCGGCGCCTACACCGCCACGGCCCAGTTCGACTACGACAGCGCCAACTACGCGTCGGTGTCCGTCGAACCGCTGAACTGGACCATCCGCCGCGCCACCATCCCGGCCGGCTCCATCACGTGGAACGTGCCCGACTTCGTCTTTGACGGCACGCGCAAGACCGTGACGGTCACAGGCGTCCCCGCTTCGCTGACGCCCCGCTACAGCGGAAACTCCTACATCGCCGCCGGCACCTATCGCGCCGTCGTGTCGTTCGAGGGCGACTTTTCCAACTATGAGCCCGTCCTCCCCATGACCGTCGAGTGGACCATCGCGCGCGCCGAGACCGTCATCACCGGCCCCGTCTATCAGACGGCCATCTATGACGGAACGCCAAAAGCGCCGCAGGCGACCCTCAACCACGGCGAGGCCGCCGTCATCTGCCTCGAGGATCTCCCCACCGAAAAGGGCGTCTACAACATCACCCTCTACGTCCCCGCTTCTCCCAACTACAACGAGGCGACCCGTGTCGTCCGCCTGACCATCTCCGCGGGCGACGACGCGGTCATCGATGAGATGCTCGCGCACATCAGCGCCGGCTACTACAGCGGTTCGCTCTCCACCTGCCGCACAGAACTCAACGCGGCGTACGACTGCTACCGTCTCCTCTCCGACAAAAACACCGACCGCGCCCGGGAGGCCATCGAAATGTTCGGCTTCCTCGTCGAGTACTACAACCAAGAGGTCGCCCGTGTCAACCGACAGATGTCAGACGCCAACAGGATGACGCTCACCGTCGTGCACCGGCTTATGCCCAACGTCGTCGTGAGGCGCTTTGCGACACAGATCGTCGAGCTTTATGAATAATCAAAAGGAGAAACGGACATGAAACGTATATACGCACGCCTGACAGCCCTTTTGCTGCTCCTGACCGTATTGCTCGTCCCCCTCGTCGCCTCCTGCTCCACCGACGAAAAGAAAGGCACGACCCCTCCGCCGGCCACCGAGCCCGCCGCGTCGGAGCCTGAGACCGACGTGCCCACCGAGCCGGACACAGAAGAGATCACCACCGCCCAACAGCCGGACGAAGAGCGCCTGCCGTATCTCAACGCGGTCAAAGGATTGCTTGCGTCGGAGTTCAGCATCTATTCCACCACCACCGAGATCACCATGACGCTCGACGACGGTGTGGTCCTGCACGCTGCCTATGAGATCCGCAAGACCCAGATCACCTATACCGAAGAGTATCTCAAAGAGTACGTCATCGGCGCCGACGACGAGGAGATGATCGGCGTCCGCACAGGCGTCATCAAATCCACCAGCACCGAGTACGAGGCCATGGTCTTCTCCGACTTTACGCTGGAGGCCGCCGACCTTCTCAACTACTGGGGAGAGCGAAAGGGCGGCTCGTCCGTTCTGACCGTCGTCTTCCGCGACGACGCCATGACCCACGCCTTCGGCGTCTCCTTTGAGGGAGCGTCCAACGTCACCGTCACCTTTACCTACACGTCGTCGGCCATCCAGCGCATCGACATCTCCTACGATCTGCCGGGCGCGACCGTCAAAGTCAAAAACACCGTCACCGCCGGCTGATCCCGCACCCCATCCAAAAAACGTGACCGCCGGGCCGACCTTTCGGCGCCCGGCGGTCAGAAAAGAGCCAAAAAAACCGATATGAAACGCATCACCATCCGTCAGCTCTACGCTGACCCCGACTCCTTTGCCGACCGGACCGTTGTGGTATGCGGCTGGGCGCGCTCCGTGCGCGACAGCCGCGCCTTTGGTTTTATCGATCTCAACGACGGCAGCTGCTTCAAGCCCGTGCAGGTCGTCTTTGAGCGCGACAAGATCGACAACTACGACGAGATCGCACACCAAAACGTCTCCGCGGCCCTCATCATAAGCGGAAAGATGGTCCTGACCCCGGGCAGCAAACAGCCCTTTGAGATCAAAGCGGACAAGATCACGGTCGAGGGGACTTCCACCCCCGACTACCCGCTTCAAAAAAAGCGCCACACCCTCGAGTACCTGCGTGAGCAGGCCTATCTGCGCCCGCGCACCAACCTGTTTTCCGCCGTGTTCCGCGTGCGCAGCGAGATCGCCTACGCCATCCACCGCTTCTTTGTCGAGCGCGGTTTCGTATACGTGCACACCCCCATCCTGACCGCTTCCGACGCCGAGGGCGCGGGCGAGATGTTCCGCGTCACCACCCTGGATCCCAAAGATCCGCCCCTGACCAAAGACGGACAGGTCGATTTTTCCCGTGACTTTTTCGGTCGCCCCACCAACCTCACGGTCTCGGGGCAGCTGGAGGCCGAGACCTTTGCCATGGCGTTCGGAAACGTCTATACCTTCGGTCCGACCTTCCGCGCCGAGATCTCCAACACGGCGCGCCACGCGGCCGAGTTCTGGATGATCGAGCCGGAGATGGCCTTTGCCGATCTCGATGACGACATGGAACTCGCCTGGGACATGATCCGCGCCATCATCCGCCACGTGCTCGACCGCTGTTCGCAGGAGATCGACTTTTTCAACGCCTTCGTCGATACGACCCTGCGCGAGCGGCTGGAGACGCTGGTCGACAGCGAGTGCGCCCGCGTCACCTATACCGAGGCCGTGCGCGTCCTCGCCGCGTCCGGCGCGGATTTCAAATACCCCGTTTCCTGGGGCTGCGACCTGCAGACCGAGCACGAGCGCTACCTGACCGAAGTGGTCTACCGGCGTCCCGTCTTCGTCACCGACTACCCGAAAGAGATCAAAGCCTTCTATATGCGCCTCAACGATGACAACAAGACCGTCGCCGCCATGGACCTTCTGGTCCCCGGCGTGGGCGAGATCATCGGCGGCAGTCAGCGCGAGGAGCGCATCGACGTCCTGCTCGCCCGCATGAACGAACTCGGGCTCGATCCCGAGGCCTACGACTGGTATCTCAACCTCCGCCGCTTTGGCGGTACCCGCCACGCCGGCTTCGGTCTCGGCTTTGAACGCATCGTCATGTACCTGACCGGTGTCTCCAACATCCGCGACGTGCTCCCGTATCCCCGCACGTTCGGCTCCGCCGCCTATTGACGGCCCGGACCTCCCGTTGCGGAAAACCGCTTGTCCCACGGACAGGCGGCTTTCTCTTTCTTTGTCTCTGCCCGGCCTCCCGCCGCCTTTCTCCCCGCTCCTTTGCCTGTCGCCCGCTCTTGCCCCTCGCTGTCCCGCCGTCCGCTCCGCGCCTCCCTTTTTCTCCCGCCGTTTTTTCGCCCCCACCATCCCGCCCGACCTGCCCGAAACAACAAAAAAAGAAGCCCCCGCCCCCGCCTTCGCTTGACATTACGGCGGCCTTTTGCTATACTGAAAATATACACAATCCAAAAGCGAAAAGAGGCATACCATGGATCATCCCGCCCTAAACGATCTCTATCGGCGCGTCGTCGCGCGCAACCCCGGAGAGCCGGAATTTCATCAGGCGATGCACGAAGTGCTCACCTCCATCGAGCCCGTCGTTTCGCGCTAGCCGATCTATCTCACCAGCGGCGTGGTCGAGCGCCTGGTCGAGCCGGAGCGGATCCTCAAGTTCCGCGTGCCGTGGGTCGACGACGCGGGCGTCGTCCGCGTCAACCGCGGCTTCCGCATCCAGTACAATTCGGCCATCGGCCCCTACAAAGGCGGCCTGCGCTTCCACCCCACCGTCTACGAAGGCATCATCAAGTTCCTCGGTTTTGAACAAACGTTCAAAAACGCCCTCACCGGCCTGCCCATCGGCGGCGGCAAAGGCGGCTCCGACTTTGACCCAAAGGGAAAGTCGGACGCGGAGATCATGCGTTTCTGCCAGAGCTTTATGACCGAGCTCTATCGGCACATCGGCCCCGACGTCGACGTGCCTGCCGGCGACATGGTCGTCGGCGGACGAGAGATCGGCTATCTATACGGACAATACAAGCGCATCACCGACACCTTCAGCGGCGTCCTGACCGGAAAGGGGATCCCTTACGGCGGCTCGCTCGCCCGCACCGAAGCCACGGGCTACGGCCTGTGCTATTTTACCGACGCCATGCTCCGCGACAAAGGGCTGTCGTTTGAGGGGCGCCGCGTCGTGGTCTCCGGATCCGGCAACGTCGCGCTCTACACGCTCAAAAAGGCGACCGAACTCGGCGCCACCGTCATCGCCATGTCCGACTCCGACGGATATATCTGCGATCCCGAGGGCGTGGATTTTGAGACGATCCGCACCATCAAAGAAGGCCGCCGCGGCCGCGTCAAAGAGTACGTCGCCGCCCGTCCCCACGCCGTCTATACCGAGGGCAGTCACGGGATCTGGAGTCTGCCCTGCGAGATCGCGCTCCCCTGCGCGACCCAAAACGAGCTGGACCTCCCCGCGGCCGAACAACTCATCAAAAACGGCGTGATCGCCGTCGCCGAAGGAGCCAACATGCCCTCTACCCCCGAGGCCGTCGCCGCGTTCCGCTCGGCGGGCGTTCTCTTCGCCCCGGCCAAAGCGTCCAACGCCGGCGGCGTCGCCGTCTCCGCGCTCGAAATGAGCCAAAACTCGCAGCGCCTCTCCTGGACGTTTGACGAAGTCGACCAAAAGCTGCTTTCCATCATGCGTTCCATCTACCGCCGCATCTCCGACGCCGCGGCCGAATACGGCCGGCCGGGCGATCTTGTCAGCGGCGCCAACATCGAGGGCTTTTTGCGCGTCGGCCGCGCCATGCTGGCGCAAGGCGTCGTCTGATCGCCCCGAGACACCCCGGTCAACCCGACCGATTCGAGCAAACTGACAGAAAGGAAAAGAACAAACCATGCCGGCATACGTCACATACGAACGTTTCGGAGCCAAAGGAAACGGAAAGACCGACGACCTAAAAGCCATCGTGGCCGCCCACGCCTACGCCAACGAACGAGGCCTGCCCGTCCGCACCGCGCCCGACGCCGTCTACTACATCGGCGGGCGGGACATGACCGCCGTCATCGGGACCGATACCGACTGGGGCACCTCCCGTTTCATCATCGACGACCGCGAAGTCGAAAACATCAATCAGCACATCTTCTATATCCCCACCGCCCATGAGCCAAAGCCCGTCACTCTCGATCGCCTCGTCCGGGGACAGAAGCAGATCTCCCTCACCTTCGCCTCCACCACGCTCATATCGGTCAAGGACAACACGAGGCTCAACTATATCCGCCGGGGCCCCAACGCCTCCTCCGGCCACTCGGTCAGCGATACGTTCCTTGTCGCCCCGGACGGAAAAGTGCTCAACGACATCATGTGGGACTTCCCGCAGATCACCTCCGCCACCGCGCGCCGCATCGAAGAGACGCCCCTTTGCGTTCGCGGCGGCTCCTTTCTCACCATCGCCAACGACCGCCCGTCCAAGTATACCTACTTCGCGCGCGACATCGCCGTGCGCCGCAGCCGCGTCACGCTGGAGGGCATCCGTCACCGCATCGAGGGCGAGGGCGAGCACGGCGCGCCATACGGCGGCTTTTTGCAGATCTCCGGCGCCGCCTACGTCACCCTGCGCGACTGTGACCTCACAGGGCACAAGATCTATATCACCGAGGGCGTCGGCTCCACGGTCCCCATGGGCAGTTACGACATCACCGTCGGCGGTTCCGCCTTCGTCATGCTCAAAGGCATCACCCAGGTCCCCGACATCATGGACAACACCCGCTGGGGCCTCATCGGCACCAACTATTGCAAAGATCTGACCCTTGAGGGCTGCCGCATGTCCCGCTTTGACGCGCATTGCGGAGTGACCAACGCCACCGTCCGCGACTGTCAGCTCGGCTGGCAGTGCGTCGCCGCCATCGGTCAGGGGCGTCTCACCGTCGAGCGCACCTCGGTCTACGGCCACTCCTTTATCTCCCTGCGCCCCGACTACGGCTCCGTGTGGGACGGCCCGCTGACCATCCGCGACTGCGAGTGGTACCCGGACGGAAAACGACCCAACGTCGTCTCGGGCAACAACGACGGCACCCACGATTTCGGCTACGAATGCACCATGCCGCAGCAGATCACCATCGACGGGCTGACCATCCACGACGACGCGCCTGTCATCGAGAGCATCGCGTTTCTCGGCGACTACGCCGACCGGCACACCGGCGATCGCCCCTACCCCTACGGCACGCCTTCCGTTCTGAGCATCCGGGGCGTTTCGACCGACAGCGGCCGCATCGTCGAGGTGTGCCGCAAGCCGGAGCTTTACCCCGACACCGAGATCAAAAACCTGCCTTGACAGACCCGCAGATCCTGTATCGGGACGCCGATCTTGTCGTGGTCAACAAGCCCGTCGGCATGCCTGTTTCCCCCGAAAAAGGCCAAACCCCCGATCTGTTCACGGCTATATCCGACCGACTGAAAAGGGAAGGGGAACCGCCCCTCCTCTTTTTGGTACACCGTCTGGATCGTACCACGGGCGGCGTGATGGCGCTCGCCCGTACCGGACGAGCCGCCGCGGCCCTGGGCGAGACCTTCGCCGCGCACCGCCTCAACAAGATCTATCTCGCCGTCGTCGAGGGCGAGACGGACGAGGAGGGAGAGATCGTCTCCCATCTGCGCGCGGACACGCTGCGCGCCCGCGCCTGTGTCGTCGCCCCGACCGCCTCCGGCGCCAGACCGGCCCGCCTGACCTACGTCACGCTCGACCGCCGCGCGATCGACGGCCGCCCCGCGTCGCTGATCCGCGTCTCGCTCGACACGGGCCGCTTCCATCAGATCCGCGCCCAGTTTTCTTTTGTCGGTCATCCCCTTTTCGGAGATCGAAAATACGGCGCCGTCACCCGCGGAGGCCCCGCGCTCTTCTCCGCCTGCCTCTCCTTTCACCACCCGCTTTCGGGCGAGACGCTCACCTTTTGTGCCGCGCCTTCCGGCCCTCCGTTCGACCTGTTTGACCCAAAATGCCTCTTACCCCCGTCTCTCCCCGCTCTATAACCGACGTCCTCTCTCTTTCGACGGCGCTGTCTGACGCAGCGCCTTTTTCTTTTCCTGCCGGCCCCCGCGCGCTCGCCCCGCCCCCCAAACAGCCCGGCCCTTCTTTTTTCTTCGTTTGCGCTCCGCCTACTGGACATTCGTTTATCTCTATGCTATAATATAAAAGTTAAAGTATCGCCCGTTTTCCGACCCCTTTCGACTTCGTCCCGATCCCGACCGAAAAAGGAGAAACCATGAAAAAACATCTGTGGGGCCTCATCCTCGCCGTCTTGCTGTGCGTCCCGGTCGTGCTCCTCGGCGTCGGCCTTATGCGCACGGCCGTCCCGCGCGTGACCATCGACGGTCAGCGGCTCGATCCGTCGCTCCGATCCTACACGGTCACCTACCGCGACGGACACAGCGTCGTCTCGGGCGACGATATAGAAAACCGCGCCCGGGAATTTTACGTCGGTCACGAACACCCCATCGACCTGCTCCTCGGCGGACACGAGATCGACTTCGGCCGCCGCGCGCCCGACCCCTCGGACGTCCTTATCGCCTGCTTTGACGAGGCGGGGGACACGCTTTGGGCCGGCCCGCGCGCGGAGTGTCCCGCCGCCTACACGTCCGACAACGTCGCCTCCGCCATCCTCTTCGTGCGCTGGCGCACGACCGCCCGCACGAGCGTCGTGGCCGTCTACTATTTCGATTGATCCCGTCCCCGACCGCCCCGGACCAGAGATCGACCGCCCCGGTGTGAGGATCGACCCGGCCGAAAGAGCGACCCCCGCCGACACGTGCGCGACCGCTCCCCCCTCTTTTCCCCCGCTTTTCCGCCGACCGGCGACCTCCTCGACGGCCGCCTGCCTACCAAAATCGAAAAACACAAGGAAGCCCGCCATGAATCCCGAAGTACAAGCGCTCTGCCGTGAGATCCGCCCCTACCTCTCCGCCCGCCCCCATTACGTCTACGTGCGGACCTTCGGCTGTCAGCAAAACGTCGCCGACGGCGAAAAGATGCTGGGCATGGCCGTCGAGATGGGCTACGTCCCCTGCGACGACCC
>JAGDBW010000203.1 GCA_017958845.1 Clostridia bacterium
AGGCACTGATCGAGAGCGACTGGCTGATCGTGGGGCTGGCCGTGTGGCTGCTCTGCGGAGAGAAGGAGAGCGACGACGGGCTGCTGCTGCTCCTGGCTCTGCTGTTTTTGGTACGGTAGGTACATAGCGCGCCCGGCGACGGGCGCGAGAGGCGCCGGCGCGGGGACGGGGGTCTTCCCGTCCCTGCTGTCGGTCCGCGGCGAGGGTCTGCCGGAGCGGACGAGCGCGTGCAGTTTCTCCGAAGCGAGAGGCGGTCGGCGCGGACGAGCCGCGCGGGAGCCGACGGGTGCGGAAACGCGCCGGGGGGAGGCGGGCGCCTGTCTTTTGAGACGGCGTCAGATCATGGAAAAGATGTCGATCTGGTTGGTCTCGGAGAGACCTTCGAGCACGCCGCCGCGGCGCAGGGTGTCGATGACGGCGCGGGACAGGCCGGCGGTGGTGCGCAGCTGTTCGATGGAGGTGACGGGGCCGGCGTCGCGGGCTTCGACGATCTTTTGCGCGGCGGTGTCGCCGACGCCCGACAGGGCGTTGAACGGCATACGGATCGCGCCGTCCTCGGGCAAAAAGGCGCGCGCGTCGGAGCGGCGCAGATCGACCGGCAAAAACCGCACGCCGCGCAGCATCGCCTCATAGACGAGCTGCAGGCAGGTCAGCTGCTCCTCCTCTTTTTGCGTGGCGTCCATGCCTTTTTTCTCCAGAGCGTCGACGGTCGCTTTGACGAGACGTCGGCCGCCGCCGACGATCTCGGCGTCAAAGCCGCCGGGCGCGACGGTCAGATAGGCGGCGTAAAACTCCATGGGATAGTGGATCTTGTACCAGCCGAGGCGGATGGCCGACATGACGTAGGCGGCGGCGTGGGATTTTGGAAACAGATACTTGATCTTTTTGCAGGAAAAAGTGTACCAGTCAGGCACGCCGTTCTCTCTCATGGCGGCTTCCTGCTCGGGTTTCAGGCCTTTGCCTTTTCGGACGTCCTCCATGATCTTGAAGGCCATGCTCGGCTCCAGTCCGTAGCGCAGCAGGGTGAGCATGATGGAGTCGCGGGTCCCGACGACCTCGGAAATGTCGTGTCCCTCGCGGGTGATCAGGTCTTTGGCGTTCCCGAGCCATACGTTGGTGCCGTGGGTCAGACCGGAGATCTGGAGCAGGTCGGCAAAGTTCTTCGGTTTGGCGTCGCAGAGCACGCCGACGATGAAGCGCGTACCGAACTCGGGCAGCCCCCACGTGCCGAGCGGTGTGCCGAGCTCGTCCGCCGACACGCCCAGCGGCGCGCAGCTCTCAAAGAGGTCGTAGACGGCGCGGTCGTTCATCTTGACGTCGTTGACGGACGTGTGGGTGTAGCGCTCGAGCATCTTGTATTTGGTGGGGATATCGTGGCCGAGTTCGTCCAGCTTCAGGATCGTGTCGTGCAGATACGAAAACTGGAAGTGGGTGGTGATGATGTCGGAGTCGGGGTCGTCGGCCGGGTGCTGGACCGGGGTGAAGTCGTAGATCGAATACTCCTTGGGCACGACGATGATGCCGCCGGGGTGCTGGCCCGTGGTGCGTTTGACGCCGACGAGCCGCTCGACCATGTAGTCGACCTGCGCGCGCGGCAGGGAGACGCCCTTTTCTTCCAGATACTTCATCACAAAGCCGAACGCCGTCTTGGAGGCCAGGGTGCCGATGGTGCCGGCGCGGAACACGTGTCCCTCGCCGAACAATTCCTCCGTGTACTTGTGGATGCGGCCCTGCACGTCGCCCGAGAAGTTGAGGTCGATATCAGGCGATTTGTCGCATTTGAATCCCAGAAACGTCTCGAAGGGGATATCGTGGCCGTCGCCCCGCATGGGCGCGCCGCAGACGGGACACGTCCGGTCCGGCAGATCAAAGCCGGAGCCGACCGAGCCGTCGGTGACGAATTCGCTGTGCCGGCAGGACGGGCAGCGGTAGTGCGGCGGGAGCGGATTGACCTCGGAGATGCCCGCCGCGGTGGCGACGAAGGAGGAGCCGACCGAGCCGCGCGAGCCGACCTGGTAGCCGAGCGACTCGCTGTAGGAGACCAGCCGCTGGGCGATCATGTAGAGGACGGCAAAGCCGTTGTTGATGATGGAGGTCAGCTCACGGTCGAGCCGTTGTTTGACCACGTCGGGCAGAGGGTCGCCGTACCACGCGTGGGCGCGCTCGTAGCACAGGGCTTTCAGTTCTTCTTCGGCGCCGGGCATGGAGGGCGTAAAGGTGCCGTCCGGCACGGGCAGGATGTCCTCGATCATGGAGGCGATGAGCCGGGTGTTTTTGACCACGACCCGATAGGCCGTCTCCTCGCCGAGGTAGGAGAACTCCTCCAGCATCTCGTCGGTGGTGCGCAGATACAGACCCGCGTCGCGGTCGCCGTCGGGCATCTTCATGCCTGAGAGCAGGATCTTGCGCAGTTGTTCCTGGTCGCGATCGAGAAAGTGGGCGTCGCAGGTGGCGACGACGGGTCTGCCCACCTTGTCGCCCAGGGCGACGATGCGGCGGTTGATGTCCCGCAGGGCGTCCTCGTCCGCCACGCGCCCCTCGGCGATGAGAAAGCGGTTGTTGGACAGGGGCTGGATCTCCAGATAGTCGTAGTAGGAGGCGATCTCCTCGAGCTGCTCCTCGGAGAGGTTGTCCAGAATGGCGCGGTAGAGCTCGCCCGCCTCGCAGGCCGAGCCGACGATGATCCCCTCACGGTGGCGGTCGAGCAGGCTCTTGGGAATGCGGGGAAAGCGGCGGAAATAGTCGAGGTAGCTCGACGAGACCAGCTGATAGAGGTTGCGGAGGCCGATCTCGTTGCGGGCAAAGAGGATCATGTGGTAGGGGTGCAGGCGCAGGGGATCGGACTTTTCGCTCATGGCTTCGCTCAGGGCCGCGAAGGTGCGGACGCCCTCGTCCCGGAGCTGCTGCTGCATCCGGAAGAAGATGAGAGCGAGCATCCGCGCGTCGTCGGAGGCGCGGTGATGATGAAAGTCGCCCAGCCCGTAGTGCTCGGCGACGACGTCGAGCTTGTGTTTGGCGAGTCCCGGATTGAGATAGCGGGAGAGCGCAAAGGTATCCAGATAGGTAGGAGAAAACGGCAGGCCGAGATCGTCCGCCGCGCGGCGGATGAAGCCGACGTCGAAGTTGGCGTTGTGCGCGATGAGCAGCCGGTCTCCGACGTAGGCGAGGAATTCGGGCAGGACCTCGGCGATGCGCCCCGCGCCCGCCACCGTCTCGTCCGAGATGGACGTGAGTTGTGTGATGGCGGCCGGGATCGGGACGCCGGGATCGACAAAGCGATCGTAGACGTCGAGGATCTCTCCGGCCCGGATACGCACGGCGCCGATCTCAATGATGCGGTCGACCGCGGCGGAAAGGCCGGTGGTCTCGATGTCAAAGACCACCATCTCGTCGTCAAAGTCGGGCACGTCGCTGCCGTAGAGGACGCGGGCGGTGTCGTTGACGTAATAGGCCTCCATGCCGTAGAGGATCTTGGTCGACAGGTTCTTTTTTCGTTTGAGTTTGAGGATCTCCGGAAAAGACTGCACGTTTCCGTGGTCGGTGACGGCGACGGCGTCGTGCCCCCAGCGCGAGACGGTGTCCAGCAGCTCGTCCGGGCGGATGACCGCGTCCATGGCGCTCATCACGGTATGCAGGTGGAGTTCTACCCTCTTTTCCGCCGCGTCGTCGGTGCGCTCGACGCGCTCGATGCCGGCGATGGCGCGGGGACGCAGGACGGGCTCGCCGTCGTAGCGGTCGACGACGACCCGACCTGTGACGGCGACGTGCATGCCGGTCTCCAGGCACTTGTACCACGCGACCTGCTCGGGCTCGCCCGTGTCTCTCAGACAGATGGCGCCGGCGCCGTCGGAGAGACCGACGCTGACGGCCAGCCGCTCCCCCTGCCGGATCTCGCGGACGTCGACCGAGTAGACGGTGCCGAGGACGATGACGTTTCCGGCCGGGCCTTTGAACACGCCGGCAGGCGTGGGGCCGTCGATGGTGAAGGGGTCGCCCCAGAGCGTCTGCGCGTGCTCCACGTCGTAGACGGAGCCGCCGCACTCGTAGGTGAAGGCGTCGCGGGCGACCAGGCGGGTCACGGCGTCGGAAAGCCCCGCGACGCGGGGGAGCGTGGGTCTTTCGGGTTCGGGGGCGGCGCGTTCGGCCGAAAAAGAGAGCTCGCGCGCGGCGGCGGCCGCGGCGGCCGCGTCGTAGGTATGCTCGATCTGACGGATGGAGGCGCGCCGCATCTCGGCCTGCTGCGCCGCGTCGGTCGACTGTGTGACGCACACGCGGCGAACGATCCCGTAGCGCTCGCGGATCAGGGTCGAGAGCACCTCCTCGGCGGAGGTGCTGACGACGACGGACACGCCGTCGCCGTCGAACGGGATCTCAACGGTCAGCGTCTCGCCGTCGTCGCGGTAGACGGCGTCACGGAAAAAGCCGGGCGTGGCGGCTCCCTGCCCGACCGCCGCCTCGGCCACGTCGGGCATCCGCCCGGTCGAAACGGTCTCGGGCGGAAAGTGCGGCCGGATATGGAACGACTGCGCGTCGTAGAAGGCGCGGCACGCTTCTTCGATCTCGCTCAGGCGACGGTGCGGAACGGGCGAAGGAAAGAAGGCGTCCACCAGCACCCGCAGAGGGTCGCGCTGCCAGGAGACGGCGACGTCGCGGGCTTCTCTGAGCACCAGCAGGTCCTCGGGGGTGGGCTCGTACTTTTTGAATACGTCAAAAAAAGAGGGGTAGGTCATGGCGGGGTCCTTAGGTCAGGTCGGCGTCTCGCGCCGTTTTTTTCAGTTTTTCGATCAGGCGGTCGATGATCTCGGCGGCGGGGTACTTGCCGATCGGTCGACCGTGGGCAAAGAGCAGCGCCTCGTCCTCGCCGCCCGCGATGCCGATATCTGCCTCCCGGGCTTCGCCCGGTCCGTTG
>JAGDBW010000021.1 GCA_017958845.1 Clostridia bacterium
CGCCGCCTACCTCGGCCTCTTCTCAGCCCTCAACTTCGGCTTTCTCGCCGTGCTGACGGTCCTGTGCCTGTTCCTCTGACCGAAAAAGGTCCAAAAGAAAAAGCCGACGGGAAAAGGCCGGACGGCCGCCGGCCGACCGCCGCGCGAACGGGCGGCGAAAGAAAAAAGCCGCAAAAAAGCCGAAACCCCCGCGCTATCTACGCAAAAACCCGCGCTCGCAAAGGCGAGCGCGGGTTTCTCTTTTTCGTTTCGATCCGCCCGACGGCGGCGCGGCTTTTTCCGGCTTGCTTTCTTTTTTGATCCGGCCGGTATCCGATCGGCGGCGCGGGAGGGGAGGGTCACGGGTCGGCTGTTTTGCCGTCGTCCGCGGGGCTTTCGTCCGGTTTCTGATCGCCCGCCGCGGGTCTTTTGTTCGATCCTTCGCCGTCGGGGTCTCTCTCTTCTTCGCCGCCCTCTTCTTCCTCGTCTTCGTCTTCGTATTCGTCTTCTTCGTCGTACTCGTCGTCTTCGTCCTCTTCCGCCGCGATCTCGGCCTCCTCGGCCTCACGCTCGCGGCGATAGCGGGCAAAGAGCATCAGCACCATATCAAAGAGCCAGGCCATGAGCAGCACCATCAGGGCGATGATGAGCACCGAAAACGGACGCGCGTAGGCGGTGGCGAGGTCGTTGATCTCCCCCGGCGAGACCGGTCCGAGCCGATTGACGGCGCGCTCCCACAGCCGCTCGGGGTTCATCAGGTCGAGGCGGCGCAGTAGCCACAGCCACACCACCGACGAGATCGCCCCGCCAAAGAGGGCCGCGTGCCCGCCGCCGGACAGCCGGCGACCCAGGCGAAAGGCGGCGTAGAGGTAGAGCACGCCCGCCCCGACGCACAGCGCGGCGCAGAGAAACATCGCGGTGTTCTCCCCGGGCGCGCGCTCCGCCGCGCGGCAGGCGGCGAGATAGATCAGGGGAAAGACCCCGGCGATATAGACGGCGCCGCCCACCCCCGCCAGAGCGAGCAGCAGCGCCTGTTTGAGCGGTTTTTTCATATCACGTTCTCCCGTGTCCGTCTTTGTCGTGCCGGTCTCGTCTGTGTCCGGTCAGGCGCGCGCCGAGCGCGCGCAGAGCGTGCAGCGTCCGCCGCAGAGGGTAGGAGAGCAGACGGCGACGCACGTAGCGCCGATAGGCGGGGTCGTCGGCGGACGTCTCCCGTCCCCCGTGCCAAAAGGTCTCCATCCGCCCGATCACCCGGTCTTCTGTCAGGCAGGGCTCGCGGTCATAGCAGCTGTCGCCGCGCATCAGATACCCGCCGGGGCGTCGGCGCACGACGCGGTGCAGCGCGTGCAGGCCCGCGGGCGTCTCATAGAGCAAGACGTCCCCGCGCCGGGCCGGCCCGGTCAGGGGGCGGATCAGCACCTGGTCCTCGCGGTCGGTCAGCATCGGCTCCATACTGTGTCCCGCCGGCGTCGTGAGATAAAAGCCCTGCTCGGCGAGGATCGCCCGCTTCTTTTCTCCCTCGGGCGTCACGGCTCGAGCAGATGCGCGTCGGCCAGTTTTTTGACAAACGCGCGCACGTCGGCCAGCGCCGCCTCGGGCGTCACGTCATAGGCGGCGGTCAGGGCCTCGACCAGCTCGGTCTCGGTCCGCTCTTCAGCCAGCTCGTCCCAGAGCAGGGCGGCCGTGCCGTTGAGCGTGATCATACCGGAGAAATGCTCCGTCCGCTCCCCCACGGGCACGGCGACGACCTTGCCGCCCACCTGTCGGGAAACAAAACCGTCTTTTCGTTTCATCTGTCCGCTTCCTCTCTCTCACATCTCATCCAAAAGGTCAAAAAACAACACAAACCCCCACATCAAGCGCCCCGAAAAAGCGGGTCGTCCGTCACGGAGAGCCCGTCATGGTACGGTAGGACAACTCCGCGGCCCGGCGGGAGATATCGCACTCGATCTCCCACAGCGGGACCAGCCGCGCCACGCGATCCAGTAGCGTCAGCCACGACCCGGCGGCGTCCGCCTCGCGCGGCGTCAGCGACTGGGACAGCAGCCGCGCCGCGGCCTCCTCGGCCGGGAGCCGCCGGATGCGGTTTTCTTTGGCCCGGCGGACAAAGCACAAGCCGCCGAGCGGCACGGTCACGTTTTGCTGACGGCCTTCTTTGCCGGCCCAGGGCGAGCCGCAGACCAGCACTTCGTCTTCGCGGCAGATCAGCAGCGGCTTGTCCCCGTTGACAAAGGTCGCGCCGAAATACTCGGCCCACAGCCCCGCGTGGGTGGACTTGCCGATCCCGCTCGGCCCGGCAAAGGCAAAGCCCCGCTCGCCGACCCGCACCGCCGCGGCGTGAAAGAGCAGCACGCCGTACGTCGGCAGCAGGTCGGCCAGCTTGCGGCACAGGCACAGGCTCTCGACCTGACCGGGTGTGCCGCGCAGACCTCCCGGCCGCGCGGCCTCGGCTTCGATCTCACCCGGATCGAGCGACACCGTCAGATCCGGCGCCGCCGTCGGCGGCACGAGATAGTCGCGGCACAGGCGGCGCAGATAGTCGTGTGTGTGGTACAGCGCGACGGTCAGCCCCGCCACGCGGATACGGCTCTCCATCTCGCCGGGCATCAAAACTCATCCCAGGGCAGATCCTGCCCCGTGGTGCTCTCGTCGGTCGTCGAGGACGGCCCGTCGGCGGGGCCGTTGCCCCGTTTGCCGCCGCAGGCGGACAGCGCGAGCAGCAAAGCCGCCAAAAGAGCCAAAGCCGCCGCGCGGATCAAGATACGTTTCATGTCGTCGCTCCTCTCCCGCCGCTCGGGCGGGGGTCGGTCGGGCGGGCAGGATCGCCGCGCCGTTTTTTTCAGTATACCACAGGCGCCCCGTATATTGCAAGGGCTTGCCGCCCCGGCGAGAGAGGCGTCGGCCCGCCTGTCGCTTTTTGTGTTCGACCGTCTCCCGTTCCGCCTTCCGTCTCCTGCTCCGCCGCCTCGCCGGAAAAGAAA